>JBBDKW010000008.1:0-16466 GCA_040879175.1 Saccharimonadales bacterium (SeqCode) | reverse complement strand
TCATTCAAGAGCGGGACGAAACTTATATATATTTTATCAAAATTTACATCTGTTTTACAGAGGAGGTAGCCTATTGTATAATCTGATCTTAGATATGGCCAAAAATGCCAAAAAGGCGGCGGCAAACGTCTTGCCGCTTTATATGAATGGACTCTCGGGCCGGATGATTAAGATGGCACCACCACGGGGTAGGCGGCGCCAAATCTTGTTGATTTCCGGCCAGCACACCTCTATTGAGAGAGAGTACGGGCTGGCAAAGTATCTAAATCGATATGGCGCTGTGACGTCCCCAGATTTGCCCGGATTTGGCGGAATGGACCCGTTTTATAAGATCGGTGAAAAACCGACGCTTGATAACATGGCTGATTACTTGGCAGCTTTCGTCAAGCTTCGATATAAGAAGAATCAGCGCTTTACGGTAATCGCCATCAGTTACGGTTTCTCGGTCGTTACCCGTATGCTCCAGCGCTATCCGGAGATTGCCAAAAGGGTCGACCTTCTGGTTAGCCTTTCAGGAGTCACTAGTAAAAAAGACTTTAAGTGGAGGCGTCGCAATATTGTTTTGCTATACAGCACAGCATGGCTACTTTCTAAGCGCCTACCAGCCTTCCTGACCAGTAAAGCCATTATCAGGTCGCCAATTATAAGGACGCTTTATCTCATGGCCGAAAAAAAACACCCGAAACTTAAAGACGCCAAGGAGGTAGACCGCAAAAAAAGAATCGAATTCGAAGTTCAACTTTGGAAAGACAACGATTTTCGTACCTGGGTAAATAGCTGCATTACATTATTCAGGCTGAATTTGAGCGGTATCCATGCGGAATTGCCTGTTCACCATGTTTCGGTTGATGATGATCATTACTTTAACCAAGTTGTGGTCGAAAGCCACATGCGCCAGATTTATAAAGATTTTACTTTGATTAAAACTAAGCTACCTGCCCACACACCAACCGTCTTGGCGACTGCTAAGGATGTAGCCCCTTATGTCCCCCCTAAAATCCGCGCGCTTTTACGGAAGGAGCCCTAAATTTAACGTATACTTATGCCCATGAAGCAACCGATAAAGATAGCCTTGGTTTGCCCCTATAATATGTTTGAACGTGCCGGCGGTGTGCAACAGCTCGTTACCCATCTGCACGATGGTCTTGTAAAGAAAGGCCACACGGTCAAAGTTATCACTCAAAAACCGGCCGGCTTTAAAGGGCAAGTGCCTGACGACTATATACTGTTTGGCGTTACACGCAATTTTGATGGTGGATTCGGTGTATCTGGCAACTGGGGGATGCCGGCCGACGGCAACGAGATTGCCGAAATACTCCGAAGAGAGAACTTTGATGTTATTAATTTCCACGAGCCTTGGATACCAATTTTAGCCTGGCAGATGCTCAGACGCTCCAAAGCGGCCCATGTTGGCACCTTTCATGCTAACCTGCTAGACAACACGGCAGCCAAATCCTGGGTTAATGTCTTCACGCCTTTTGGGCGCGGGATTGGCCAAAAAATGCATATACTAACAGCCGTCTCGCCCGCGCCGGCTGCCCTGCTGTTGGACAAAGCCAACCACAAAAGCGCCGCCGAAAAGCGCCTGATAGAAAATATTAAGTACATCCCTAATGGCATAGACCTGAAAATATACAGGCCACCTAAAAAGCGCCAGCCGCTTAATGGGCCCAACACTAAAACTGTCGTCTACGTCGGTCGTTTGGACCGTCGCAAGGGAGTCGAATGGCTAATACGGGCCTTCGCTGTCTTGGAATCTAAGATGCCAAACGCTTACTTGATCATCGCCGGCGAAGGTCCAAGGCGTGAAAAATTAGAGCAATTAGCTGATTCGCTAGGTATTATTAACATTCACTTTTCCGGTTATGTTGAAGAGGAAGAGAAAAGGCGGTTGATGGGAAATGCCGATGTCTTTTGCAGCCCGGCGATGTTCGGCGAGAGCTTCGGTATTGTATTGATCGAAGCTATGGCTATGGGAGCGCCGGTGGTAGCCGGTAGGAATTCCGGTTATGTTAATGTCCTGATCGGTCCCGGCCGTCTTGGACTGGTTGACGCTAAAGCCACAGAGGACTTTGCTGACCGCCTAGAACTAGTAGCGACCGATGACAAGATCAGCCGTCTTTTACGAACTTGGGGACTACATGAGGTTAAAAAGTATGATTATCCAAAAATTGTCGATCAATATGAGGCGGCCTACAAGGAAGCGCTGCAATTGGCGGTTGAAGAACGTAACGGGAAATCGGTTGCTAAGAATGAATCAGGCAAAAAGACGTTTATCCATCGGCTTCTTATACGACGACACGCTAGATAGTTCCGATGGAGTAGCACAGCAGGTCAAAACTCTTGGCTCCTGGCTAAGTTCGCGAGGACACAACGTCAGCTATCTGGTGGGCGAGACGAAAATGCGCCGCTTCGGAGGCAACGAAGTCTATAGCCTGGCTAAGAATAAGACAGTTACTTTCAACGGCAACCGCCTAAGCATCCCGGTATTAACGGATCGCGACAAGATTAAAAAGGTGCTAGCTGCCCGGCATTTTGATGTTTTACACGTGCAGGTGCCATACTCGCCACTTATGTCGCAAGTAGTTATTAACCAAGCCAACAAGTCAACGGCTATTGTCGGCACGTTTCATATTTATCCTTCGACATTTCTGGCCGAAGCCGGGGCGCACATACTGCGACTACTGCTGGGTGCTAGCTTAAAGAAATTTGACCAAATTGTTAGCGTCAGCCAACCGGCCGCTGATTTTGCCAACCGGGCTTTCGGCATCCGTACCGATATCTTACCTAATGTCGTTGACGTTGCTAAGTTTAGCCACGCCACCGGAAAGAACTCTGACGCAGAATCGTACCACATCGTGTTTCTTGGCAGGCTGGTGAAGCGCAAGGGCTGCCACAACTTGCTCAAAGCCTTCGTAATGCTGAAAAAGACTGTGCCTAACATCCGGCTGACAATTGCCGGCGATGGTCCCCAGCGGCCAGCGCTCGAGCGTTATGCAAGGCAGCAGAAGCTTGGTGATTCGGTTAACTTTGCCGGCTTCATAGCCGAAAAAGGCAAACCGGAATTGCTGGCCAGCGCGGACATCGCATGTTTTCCATCACTACACGGCGAAAGCTTCGGGATCGTTTTAATTGAAGCCATGGCAGCAGGCGCCAAAGTTGTCCTAGCCGGTCAAAATCCGGGCTATGCCAGCGTTTTAAGTGGGCAAGGAGATCTGTTGGTAGACCCTACAAACACCGAACAATTTGCAGCGCGTATGGGGAAACTACTGCGCAACGAACAGTTAGCTGAAAAACTTCATAAATGGCAGCTGGCTGAAGTAAAAAAATACGATGTTGCTAATGTCGGGCCACGGCTTGAGCTAATCTATCGCCGGGCGATTGCCAAGAAAACTAAAAGTCGGCATAATTAAGCATATGCAGCCCTCGCGGCAAGTGACGGTCAATGTTAGCAATCGTACGATTGTCAGGACCATACTGTTGGTACTGGCGGCAGTCGCGCTTTATAAATTCGTCGGCCGGGTTAGCCATATCCTGACTATAATTTTTGCATCGGCCTTTTTGGCAATGACTCTCAACCCGGTAGTTAACTCAATAAGGCGATTCTTGAGTATAGAGAGCCGCACGAGAGCTACGGCAGTTACGTATTTAACGGTTGTACTACTACTGGTCGGTTTTTTCGCTCTGATTACCCCGCCGCTTGTACGGCAGACACGCGATTTTATTAAAGAAGTCCCGATGATTGTTGAGGGCTTCCAGCAAGGAAACTCAAGCTTGGCCAGGTTCGTGCGCGATAGCAATCTGGATGATCGGCTAACTCAAGGTGCGAAGGACTTTGCATCACAGTATAGTGATTTTGGCAGTACCGTTTTGAATACCGGCAAAAGGGTGGTCGGTGCCGTTGCTTCAGTTTTGGCCGTTTTTGTTTTGACTTTTATGATGCTGGTTGAGGGACCAAGATGGCTAAAGGCCTTTTGGCGGATCGTCCCCAGTAAAAATAAAGCGCGCCAGCAAAAGATAGTCCACAATATGTATCGTGGAGTGACTGGTTTCGCTCTTGGACAAGTAACGCTGGCGATTGTTGGCGGTTTTTTCGCCTTTGTGGCCTTGACTATCGCCAGCGATATCACCAACGTATCTATCAACGCTGTGGCACTGGCCGGAATAGTAGCGGTTTTTGCTCTAATTCCGATGTTCGGTACACTGCTATCTTCAGCTATCGTCGTTCTGGTCTGCCTATTAAGCTCGGGGTCTTTGGCCTTGATTATGTTGATCTACTTTGTTGTGTATCAACAGATCGAAAACCATACGTTCCAGCCCGTCGTTCAGTCACGCTTGAGCCGGTTGACGCCAATGACTGTCTTTACTGCGGCACTTTTAGGTGTCGGTTTTGGCGGAATATTGGGCGCGATCGTAGCTATTCCTATAGCCAGCGCTGTTAAGATTCTAGTTGAAGATTACCTCGATAACCGTAACCCTAAAGCCGAACCGAAAGAAGTTTAAACCCGGTTCCAAATTGGGCCGTGGGGTGTGTCATTGATTTCTATCCCCCGCTCAGCTAACTGTTTACGTAGCCTGTCGGCGGCCGGCCAACCTTTAACTTCCCTAGCCTTTTCCCGCTCAGCTATTAAATGCTTAATTTGTTGATCGACATCTTGTCGGTTGGCCAGGTCAAGCCCTAGCAGTTTGTCAACTGCTTCAAGCAATGCCTGCAGTTTTTCCGAATCGACACCTTCCTGCTCAGACAGTGCTGCCAATTTTGAAAGTTCTGATAGTGCTTGAGGGGTGTTCAAATCGTTCTGCAGCTCAGTCGTGATCGTCTTTAAGGCCGGCTCATAGGCACTCGCCGCTGTTTTTTTATGGCCAAGACCGGGCTGGAATTTCAGATCAGCCCAATCTCGCAGATTCTTAAGGAAAGCCTGAGCGCCAGACAGCGCCTCCCATGTAAAATTTAGCTGAGATCGGTAATGGGCCTGTAAATAAAGCAGGCGCAGAGAAATCGGATCGTAACCTTTATCAATTATGTCTTTGAGAGTGTAGTAGTTGCCGAGACTTTTACCCATCCGCTTCCCATCAGCCAGTAGGTGTTCACCATGTACCCAGTAGTTCGCTAATCCGTTATTAAAAGCGGCCTCTGTCTGAGCGATTTCGTTGGTGTGATGAGTTCCAATTAAATCAACAGCTCCGCTGTGAATATCAATCGGGTCGCCAAGTGTTGCATGTACTATGGCAGAACACTCTAAATGCCAGCCCGGAAAGCCTTCTCCCCATGGGCTGGCCCATTTCATTTCATGGCCAGCAAACCGTCCGACAGTGAAAAACCAAAGAGCAAAGTCCTGAGGATGGTGCTTATTAGTGTCGGTTACTACTTCTTCCCTAGCCCCGACTTCTTTATCAGATAATTTTTGGCCTGTTAGCTTACCGTAGGACTCTAGCTTTGCGGTATCGAAATAGATAGCCTGGTCGGTTTGATAAGCAAAGCCCTTATCCAGCAGTATCTGGACAATTTCAACCTGCTGATCAATGTAATCTGTTGCTTTTGCCAAGCGTGGCTCTGGTATGCCGAGTTGCTTTAAGTTTCGTTTGAATTCATTAGTGTAGGATTCGGCTACCTCCCAAACTGTCTTTCCCGAGCTTTTGGCGCCTTTTTCCAGCTTATCTTCACCCTCATCCGCGTCGCTGGTTAGGTGACCGACATCGGTGATGTTCATAACATGCTCAACATTGCATCCTCCGGTTTCTAAAGCTCTTTTTAGCGTGTCGTAAAGCACGTAGGTGCGTAAATTACCAATAGTCTGATGGTCATAAACGGTCGGGCCGCACGTATAAAGAGTGACAACCCTTTCTCTAAGAGGCTTGAATTCTTCGACCTTGCGTGTCAGGGTGTTATACAGTTTCATTTGCCGTTTCTTGTTCGATCCCGTCTAATAATTTAGCTGCAACACTGATAGTTTCTACTTTGATTGTGTCGAATTTTCGTCCGTCTGTAATCTTAAAACCGCTGGCCAGCGGATGACCGCCACCGCCGAAATGCTCAGCAAGCTTATCAGCGATTCCCCAGCCGTAGTTGCAGCGAATTTTGGCGGTGATTTTGCCATCGCGATAGAGCTTAAATGCAATCGCTACATCTGTGCCTTTGGCCAAGCGCATATCATCAATGACCAGCATAGAGGGGTTATAAAGCGGGCTATACCGTTCAATCTCCTCCCAGGGAATAGTTACTATAGCTAGCCGCCCATCGGCCGCAAATTCAACACGTTTAAGCAGATCCCCCTTATAGTGGACCAGTTCCGGCTCACGTTTAAGCGTTTCGCGTCTAGCGCTCTCAAGCTCCGGCAGGTTTACCCCAGCTTCGACCAATTCGGCGATAATACGGATTGAGCTAGATGTTGTTGATTCGCTCATTAGCCCCAGGCTATCGCTCAAAATGGCCATAGCAATCAGGTTCATAGACGATGAATCCAGCGGCCATTCGAGCTTTTTTGCCAATTCATAAATAACCTCACCAGTGGCGACGGCTTTGGGATTACAAATGACACTGGCAAAGCTGATCGTTGCCTCAGTGGTATGGTGGTCTAATACCACTACTGGCTTGGCAGCCACCCAGCCTTTGGCGCCGGATTTATCAAGCTGCGAGAGCAGGCTATCGCTGGCAGTATCGACAATAATCGATGCATCAAATTGCTTTGGCATATCCCGGCTCACCCGTCCCCACCCCGGGAGATAGTGGAGATAGCTCGGCAGGTCGACACCACAATAAAGATGGACGGTTTTCCCTAGCTGGCCAAGTATCGATTCCAGCGCCAGGGCACTGGCCAGACTGTCGATATCTGGATTATCGGCTTGGATAATTACTACCGTCTGTGCGTCTTCAATAATCTTGCGAATTGACTCCGCCTCTTGGTACATACTAGAAAGTATAATCTATTTACCGTTTTCCTTTTACCCTCTTCCGTACCTTTACCGTAATCCGTTCTCCGTGATCCATGGTAAACGGTTAATAGATAACGTATGGTGAATTGTAAATGGTAAACGAAATCACTTAACCTGTTAAGTGATTTTCTGCCGGCCTTCGAAAGCTCTTGTTAAAGTGATTTGGTCGGCGTATTCCAAATCGACGCCTACTGGTAAGCCTCTGGCCAAACGCGTAATTTTAACCGGCCGCTGGCCGATTTCCTGGGTGATCAAAAGGGCTGTGCTTTCCCCTTCGACGCTGGCGTTGGTGGCCAGTATAAGCTCTTTGACTTTATCCTCATCGATTCGTTTAATTAGCTCGGCGATATGCAGCTGTTGCGGCCCAATGCCTTCTATAGGTGATACCAGCCCACCAAGCACATGGTATGTACCCTTATACGTACCCGTCTTCTCAATGGCAACAATGTCAAACGGGTCGGCCACAACTGCCACCAGTTTTTTATCACGCTTAGGATTGGTGTACAAAGGGCTTAATTTTTGTTCTTTCTCAACCAGAGCGAACGTACGGGGGCAATGGCCAACATTGTCGTGCAGTTTGGCAAGAGCATCTGCTAAAACGTGAGGTTTCGAAGAATCGCTACGTAATAAGTAATAGGCGTAGCGCTCGGCCGTGCGCGGCCCGACACCAGGCAACGCGCCTAAAGCTTCAATGACAGCCTGTAGTGACTTAGGTATTGCCGGGTTCATTAAACCCCTCTTACATTCCCAGTTGGCTAAGCGCACCCATCATCGGCTGCATTTTTTCAGCAGCCAGCTTCTGGCTCCTGATGATAGCTTCCTTGACCGCTTCCTCCAGCCAGCCTTCGAGCTGGCCGATATCTTCTAAATCAACCGATTCCGGATCGATATGGATTTTTTTAATCTTTTGCTCGCCGGTGATCTCGACCTTCACCGCCCCACCGCCGGTTTCAACAGTTATAATTTCCCTTTGCAGTTCCTTTTGTAGCTTTCTTGCCTTCACCAGCAATTTAGCCTGGTCAAACCTACTCATATTAACTCCTAGCCTCTTAGCTGTCTGTTATTTTAACACGTAAGTGCTCTTGGTCTCTGTTGTATGCTGCCAGGCGACAAGGCTGTAGCGCCCAGCATATAACAGATTGACAGCCACGACCAGCGATAAAAGGCTAACTGCCAGTGCCCGGGCGAACGGATTCAGAGGGAATACCCGGCGCCATTCAATATATAGATAGCGTAAACCGGCGGCTATAAAAATGGCCACCGCCGGTAGTCCGAGAATCAAAAGGTGTGCATTGTCGTTCAGCCCCGAGACAATTATCGAGAACAACACACTACCGGCTAGTGCATAGGTAATATTCCTGGCCCTGGAGCTTAGGGCGTAAAGGCCAAATATCATCAGTACAATCTGTAATATGTTCAAGATCGGCAGGCGGCCGACGCCGATATCTATATGGCTTCTGGTGCTCCAGAAAAACGAGGCGGCACTCCAACCAACCGACCTTAGCGCCTCATAACCAGACTGCCAGCTAGCCGGAATTAAGAACAACTGCCCTAGTCTCGAAGGCTCGAGGGTTAATGATATAGCCAGAGGCGCTATCATCAAAACAGCAATAGTCATACCGGATACCAGATAAACGCCGTTAACCCGGTTGATAGCCAGCAGAGAACGGCGGCCGGCTATCAGCAGGCCGGCCAACAAAAACCAGATGAGACCGGGCGTGTATAAACTTAGGCCAGCAACCAGGCATAAGAGCAGCCACCAGGGGCCAGCGCGTTGCTTAGAGCGGCTCATCAGGATAAAACACGCCAGCGGTGCAATCTGCCAAAGAAGCATTATATTCGGTGTGGCGGTGCGGGCCGTGATTATTACCCAAGGAGTGGTTACGAATAACAGCCCGGCAAAAAGCGCTACCGTCTGCCCGAACCAGCTTCGCAACAGTAAGAAGAAGAAAGTGAATATAACGAGCCCGGTGACGACGGATGCCAGCCGCAGAGCCAAGACCTCATTGTCGATTAACTCCGTAAATGAGAACTGCAGTAAGTAGAAGGGCGCGTTTAACCCGCGGGTAATAATCTGCTCAACATCTTGGCTGTTTTGTCGTGAGCTATATTCGCTGGGCCCCAGCCCAGACGTCATTGAACCCAGCCGCCAAAAAAAGAAGAAGTATGCAAAGAGCAGCAATAAACCGATTATCAAAAATGGTCGAGCTTGCCCCCAGCTGGGCCTGAGCCGCCGCAAAACACCTAACATAACCTAAATTATATAGCCTCTTGCCAGGAAAAGCTCGGTTTTCACGCCGTCGGGCTGTGTTTGGTGTCTAGGTCACGAAAGCGCTGCTTCTCGCGGTCAAAATAAAGTTCAAAATTGCCGGTCGGGCCATTGCGGTGCTTCTTGATGAAGATATCAGTCACGTTCTGCCTGTCGGTATCCGGATTATAGTACTCCTCACGATAGAGAAAAAGCACAATGTCGGCATCTTGTTCGATGGAACCCGACTCGCGCAAATCAGCTAGTTGCGGGATTTGCGGCGTACGGCTTTCAACTGAGCGACTCAGTTGGCTGGCAGCAACTACAGGCACGTTAAGCTCGCGCGCTAGTATCTTTAAGTTGCGGCTGATTTCTGAGATTTCCTGAACCCGGTTTGCCGTATAGGCAAAGCGCGAACCGCCGCTCATCAACTGCAGATAGTCAACCATAATCACTGCCAAGGGGTAACGGTGGTGTAAACGGCGGGCCTTGGTCCGTAAGTCGGACACCGTGATACCCGAAGTGTCGTCTATATATATCGGTGCTTCAGCCAATGATCCCATAGCCGCACTGATGTGCTCAAAATCCTCATCGGTCAGCCCCTCGCCTGTTCGTAGCTTCCAGGCATCTACATTGGCCTCAGCACCAAGCAACCGGTCCACCAGCTGCTCTTTGGGCATCTCCAAGCTAAAATACAAAACCGCTCCCTGGCTAGCCTTAGTTGCAATTTCTAGTGATAAGTTAAGCATCAATGCCGTCTTCCCCATTGAAGGACGGCCGGCAACAACTATCAAATCGGCACGTTGCAAGCCGGCCAATTTTTTGTCTAGATCAGCTAGGCCTGTCGGTATGCCCCGGATGCCTCCCTTTTTGCGATGAAGGTCGTCGAGCCTGTCGAAACTTTCTGCCAGGATTGACTCAAGCGAGGTTATGTCTTGTCTAACGTGTTTCTGACTGACTTCAAAAAGCCGAGTTTCTGCTTCTTCGATAAGCTCCGACAAAGATTTGTCTTCGTCACGGCCTATGGTGGCAATATCAGCGCTAGCGCTGATTAAGCGCCGCCTGATGGACTTATCGGCCACAATCTCGGCGTATTGCTCAAGATGCGCCGCCGTTGGCACATAATTTGTCAGTTCTGTCAAATAGCTGGCGCCGCCGATAGCATCAAGGCTACCGGCGCTTTTGAGTTGCTCGCTGAGCGTCAGTATGTCTATCGGTGCGTGTTTTTCATGCAGCGACTTCATCGCTGAAAAAATAATCCGATGTTGTTCACTGAAGAAATCATCAGGCCTAATCGTATCGGCTATCTTCACAAAGCCGTCAGAATCGATAATCAGGCTGCCGAGCAGACTGGTTTCGGCATCATAACTCTGTGGCGGCGAGCCTACATCGGTGTCTTTAGCCATTGGCTATGATTCTAACACCTCAGCAGAACCGAAGATATTACTTATGTTCTTTATGTCTAGCATAGTTGGATGTTCGCCCTCCGCGCTGGCTTCACGCCTATCTGCCAGATCTCTATCAAGTGTGCATTTAATAATCGGGCTGCTGCCGCTTATTTCAGTGATTGTCCGGGCTACTAAATCCATATGCCTGGCCTCTTGGGCTTTCTTCATATGGAGTAGGAAAGGAAAAGCCAGGATTAAAGTTCCATCATTCAAGTTGGGTTCGGCTAAACGAAGGGCGGTGTATAAAGAAGGCGCTTTGGTCTTTATCATCTTTAATAAATCATCCCACATAGCCAAGTTGAAGCTGCTGCGCTCTTTTGGCGGCTTTCTGGCTTTAGGCCCACTAGGTGCTGTATCAGGCTTGATGTTAGGCGTAATTTTGCCTGAGCGGGGCGGTGTTCGACCGCTGTGCTCACGGTTTTGGTTACCCGAAGCAGCCTCCAGGACTGCCAACTCAAGAGTTTCCTGCGGGCTAGTACTCGAGGAGACATTAACAAGTTCTCTCAGTAGAATTGTTTGCCAGGTGGCAGATTCCTTATTCTCTAAAAGGCTATGCCGCAACCTTTGGCTAATGACTTTAGCCAACTTCGCCGGATTGACCGCCTGCTCTTTGAGCCTATCAAGCACGTTCAAAGACCCCTGAATCTGGCCGCTGGCAATCAAACCTAGCAGCTCATCAACTGCTATTAAGGACGGGACGCCTAATAGTTCGCGAATATCTTCTTCGGAAAGTGGTTTTTTAGCCGTACTCAACTGGTCCAGCAGGCCGATAATGTCGCGTAGGCTGCCTTCACCGTATTCTGCCAGCAGCTCAAGGGCGCCGTTATCTACTTTGATTTTTTCTTGCCGGGCAATTTTCTGCAGTTGAGCTTGAGCTGCGTTCTTTGTAATTGGCTTAAAGTTGAACTGTTGGGTGCGGCTGACTATAGTTTCCGGCAATTTATGAGCCTCGGTAGTGGCTAGAATGAAGATACAGTGCGCCGGAGGCTCCTCCAAAGTCTTGAGAAGGGCATTGAAAGCCTCTTTTGTCAGCATATGAACCTCGTCTATGATATAGACCTTATATTTGGCCGAAGTCGGCGCGATATGCACTTTTTCACGCAAATCGCGAATTTCGTCAATCCGGCGGTTACTGGCGGCGTCGATTTCGATGATGTCAATATGGAAATCGTCTTGGGTATACGGCAAGCGGTTAACCTGGTGCGCCAAAATTCTGGCTATAGAAGTCTTGCCCACCCCGCGTGGGCCGGCAAAAAGGTAGGCATGACTGATACGGCCAGCCTTGATCGCCTCGCTCAAGGTCTTTATTATGGTATCCTGCCCCACGGCATCGGAAAAACTCCTCGGTCGGTATTTCCTGTATAACGCCTGCCTAGTAGTAGACTTTCGAGCTAGCTCGTCATTAGGTAAGCTCTTATTCGACTTCGATGACATTATTTTCCTGTCTCCCCCTGTAACTTCGTTGATGCTATGGTGACGAGCTAAAGCTTGCAAGAAATGTCGAATAATTTCGAAAGCTCACTACTAGGCCTGCCCCATAGTCTATTAATTATAACCTTATAAGGCCACCTAAATTGTTGTGATTTGTTTAGCGAGTACGTTTATAACGCAGCCTCTAGGGCGGCCCACTCGGCATTGACGCTATCGTCAGCCGGTATATTGACGCTTACCTGGTCACCGGGCTTGGCTTTGAAGTATGTCACGCTGGCTAGCAGTACTCTGTACTGCTTGCTATCAACTTCAACAAAATAGTGGCCTTCCTTTTGTGTCAGTACACCTACAACCTGTTTGCGAGGTACTGGGCCGATTTGCTTGTAGAGGAATGCGCCGTCTTCGGCGATTGTCAGTTTCAGAATGTCTCCCTGCACTAACTTAGACTTGCTGGCGTAGTTGGCTGGCACGGGATAAGTTTTGCCATCAGAGCCAACCATATTCTGGCCGTCAAATACGCCTTCTATGACTTTGCCGAGCGCTTTATCCTTAACCTTTTCAGCCAATTCAGCATCTTCGCCGACTATACTAATCAGCAGCTCCTTGGCAGCAGCTACGTTTGTCTCTGCCTCGCTCAGCAGCGCCCTGAGCCTTTTTATTTGTTTGTCTGGTAAATCCGCCATTTCTTTTTCTTCTCCAACCCCCTAGTCTTTGTTTGACTACAGTGTCTAATCCAAACGTATCACAACAGTAAACTTAAGTCAAAAAGTCAAGCCGACCACTGTGGATAAAAAACTAAGAGCTGGCTTATTGGAGTTCGACCGTGGCACCAGCGGCTTCCAAAGCCTTCTTGGCTTTTTCGGCTTCGTCTTTTGAAATCTTTTCTTTAACAGGCTTAGGCGCGCTATCAACGATAGCCTTGGATTCACCCAAGCCCAAGCCGCTGATATCCTTAACCGCCTTGATGACAGCTACTTTCTGTGCGCCGGCGTCTTTGAGGATGACGTCGAACTCGCTTTTTTCTTCAGTGACTGGTGCGCCGGCCTCGGCGCCAACGACCGGAACCGCAACCGCGGCAGCCGGAACGGCGGCGCTAACTCCCCAGTGTTCTTCTAGAAACTTGACGAATTTGCTAACCTCGAGCGCGCTCATTTTATCGAGCTGCTCAACGATTTTTTCGAACTCCTTACGAACAGCGTCTTTTTTTTGCGCTTTCTCTTCCTTAACTTCTTGCTTGTTCTCTGCGTCGGCCATAATAATCCCTTCTTTTCTTAAATGGCTTCTTTAATCAACTACCTAATTTCTCCGCCCGGGCGCTCAAGACATTCAATACACCGCGAACGTTACCCGCCACAACAGCCACCATACCCGTAAACGGTGACTGGATGGTGGCTACCAAGAGGGCTCGGAGCTGGTCCTTGGCGGGCAAGCTGGCGAGCGATTTAACGTCGTCCGCACTCAGCAACTCGCCGGCTTCGGTGATAGCGCCGACAAATTCTATTTGTGGGTTGGTCTTGGCAAAGGCCGCTAAATTCTGCGCCGGCGCCACTTCATCTGCCTCATTGAAAGCGTAAAGAAGTTGTCCCTGCAGACTTTTGGCATCTATGTCTTTAAGATTGCCGGTTGAAGCCAGCGCTTTCTTAAACAGCCGGTTTTTTATTACCCTAACAACCGTACCGCTACTTCTGGCCTGCGAACGGAGTTCCTGCATGGCTCGAACCGGAGTGCCTTGATAGCGGGCAAACACAACTGTCTTAGACCCAGCTAAAAGATCCTGGACTTCTTTGACCGTTTCTTGCTTTCTCTCTTTGCTCAGCGCCACGTTAAACCTCGCTAAATTAAAAAAACTTTGGCTTTTATACCAAAGACATAGAGAGGTTGTTGCTTACCTCGGTAGCGGATTAAGCCTGCCGATGGCGGGCGGCTACTGTCTCTGGTATCTGCACGTTAATTTACCACAGATAGAAGACCGCTGCAACAGTTTATTGCTTTGATTTGGTACGACGTTTTTTCCTTGAAGTCATACTGGTGGATTTTCTCGACGATGATTGTATTTTCTTGTCGTTGTTCGGTTTCTCAGAGCCAATTTCATTAATCGATGATGAAATTAGTGGATGAGTTTGAGCAATTTGCTCTCTGAGTAGTTTGACGACAGCTGAATCGGTTCTGTGCCTAAGAATCGGCTCTCCGGTCGCAGCGAATTGCCAGCGCTGCCGATGTCCCGTCAGAACCGCATAACCGGCCAACTCATCCAGACCGGCGGCTTGAAGATCGCTGTATAACTCCAAGCTCAAATCAAAGCATTCTATAAATAGCTCGTCTATGCCGGCAGCCTCTACAGTCTTAGGGACCTGGTAGCCGTATCGAGGCGTCGGCGGCTGAGCCTGGATTTCCGATGGTTTAAGATTCCTGACCAGGCTTTCCAGATTCACTAGACTATCTAGAACATCGAACCGGTAGTTGACCTTATTAAGAACCGATCCGGGGTTAGAGCTACTGACTGCCTTTAGGGCCGTAGCTTTTTGTTCATAACTCCAGGTGTCAATTTGAGCCGCTATCTCTCCTCTAGTCATATTGCTGTATTGGTAAAGGCAGTCAGCTAGTAAATCTAGCTCATTTTTGGGTGAAGCGGCGATGAGCTTAACCCCGCGGTCAAAATCAGCGCTGTTGGCACCAAGATTCGTATCGGCTATTCGCTTGATAATTTGTTTCAGAGCTTGCGGCTCTCTCAACTCCGCCCTGGTTCGTCTGGTGATCTGGCGAAGCTCGCCGAACGGCGCCGCAGAACTTCCTGAAAGGACCTGGCTGATGGCCTCAACGTTGCCACTGACATTGGCGTCAACCAAAGCAGCCAGCGGGACGGCATAAGCAGCGTATTTTTTAGTACTGCCAGGTAACGTTTTACTAATTTTGCGGTAATTAGCAATTAACTTATCCATTATCGATTTGTATTTCTTGGCCAGTTTCGGCGGCAACTCGGTCGGAATGAAGTAATTAAGCCGAGGCCTAGAAGAGCTTGGCGGCCAATTAAGCTCGTATTCAACCCTCAAACCATTTCCTAGAAGGTTGCTCACGGCTAATAAGCTTATATCTTTGATTTCCGCCACTTCCTCTTTCGATACAGTTACTTCTTCTGTCTGAGCAGTGCTTGACAACTTGGATTCTTCTGGTAGCGGTTCTTTGTCACTCAAGCTTATGACTGTTGAATGCCCGGCGTGCTTCGGAGTCGGTAACATTGGCTTAAGCACTTCCCAGATGAGGTTATTGATATCCGCAACCGGCATTATCTTGTTGTTTTTTGCGCATTCAATAGCCCTAAAATCCTTCGGAAAGAGCTGGCAAAGCGTGTCGTATGCGCTGACGGATTGCTTTAAGTGGTCAAGGTCGGCCTCGTGCTCGTCGTGGACTCTACTGGTATAAGTTCTGGAAGTTTTTTTCTTTATCAATTCATAGGCTAGCTCGGCAGGCACGCGTAAAAAGATACTGAGTGACGGACGAGGGACGCCGAGAAGCTGGAACTCCAAGCTGTCCGCCCAAACAAAAAAGCCTCTTTGCTCGCCAGCTTTTGTAAATTTGGCTCCTTGGTGTGCCATGTTAGACCCTGTGTAGCGGTTGGCTAAAACGATTTTATCGTCCGCCAAGCTTTGCCTGATCAAGGGTGCAGCCTCAAAACGGTCGAGAGCATAAAAAAGAGAAGCTGTGTAAGGGCTAACTTCAGATGCCGGGCCGTAATCGCCGTTTAGATAGCGCCTTACAAAATAACTAGAAGGCTCATTGTATCGCGGAAAATCATAGACATCTACATCGTGTCCGGCGGCTCGCAGGCGCTCGGTTAATAATTTGAACTGAGTTGTTTTACCCGAGCCGTCGCTACCTTCTAAAACAATAAACATATATCAGCCTAACGTACCTTCAGCCCCTTAACGGGTTTAGGAAGTACTCTTTTATCCAGATAGGCTTTGGGTAACATCAGCTCGGGGCGCCACCTCTTAATAAGTTTTTTAAAGTCAGTGCCGGATTGGTATTTACCGCTAAATCCCTTGTGCCTGCCGGCTCCGTAGTTACCTTCTACTTCGCCGGTATGATGAAAGATTATTTGCGCTATCCTCTCGCCGACCGGCAGTAAGACAATCTCGCTATTGTTAAGGTTGAAGACTTCAAGGGTTAGTCTGTTAACATAGCCCGGGTCTATCCAGCCAGCGTCAAAACTGACGGCTATGCCGTTACGCCCCCAGCTGGAGCGTGATCTTACCTCGCAGGCACCGGGCGGCAATATGCCAAAAAATTCGTTGGTGTGCGTCAGTATCCTTTCACCAGGCCTGACCGGAATTACCGGATGGTTCGGGGGTATTCCCTTAAGTTGTTTGATGCCGTTTTCTTCGCACCATTGCTTGTGGGGGACAGCC
>JBBDKW010000007.1:0-32741 GCA_040879175.1 Saccharimonadales bacterium (SeqCode) | reverse complement strand
TATTTCCGCCACTTCTTCTCCGGCAATCTCAAAAATCCGATGAACATTTTCATCGGCCTGAACGAGCTTTTCGGAGAAGTCCTGAGGCTGGTAACATTGTCCTTGCGTCTCTTTGGTGTGATTTACGGCGGCGAGGCTCTGCTGTTCGCGATTGCGACGCTGTCCGGGAACTTTGCCTGGGCAGCCACATTACCGATAATGTTCCTGGAAATCTTCGTGGCCTTCGTCCAGGCCTATCTGTTTATGATGCTGACCGCCAGCTATCTGATGATGTCAATAACACATAATGAGCCGTCAGAAAGCCATGCGGCTCAGCCGGCGGAGGCACGGAGTTAATAAGTAAAAGGAGAATAAATGGAAGTAGATCCTTCATTAATTAAAGGTTTGACCATCGGCCTCGGTGCCATTGGCCCGGCTGTTGGTATCGGCCTAATCGGCGCGGCCGTTGTCGGCGCCGTGGGGCGCAATCCGGAGATGCAGGGTAAAATCCTGGCTACCGCCTTCATTATGGTCGGATTGGTTGACGCCGTCTTTGCGTTCGTACTGCTAATCCTTTTCACGACTTAAAGAGGGGGGGATTGTGGAAGAATCCGGTAGCGGCATCGGCGCCTTTAATATAAATCTCAAGTCCTTTCTGTTCCAGCTGGCAACATTCGTCATCGTGCTGCTGGTACTGAAGCGTTGGGTTTTTCCAAAACTGACGGCCACCATAGAGGCACGGCGTAGAACCCTTGAGGAAGGCTTGGTTAAGGCCAAAGAGACAGAGGAAGCGCTGGTGCGCACCGAGGAAAAGGCCGGCCATATTATTAAAGCTGCCCGAGAACAGGCAGATAAAGCTTTGTCAGACGCCAACGCCCAGGCCAAGGATATTATCGCCAAGGCCGAGGCGGCGGCTGATGCCCAAGCCAAGCGCCTGATTGACGAAGCGAAAGAACGCCTGGACCACGAGCACTTAAAGCTTCGAGAACAATTAAGAGGCGAGCTGGCTGATTTGGTTATTATGACGACCGAGAAGGTACTGCGCCAAAAAGTTAACGAGAGCGAGGACAGACGTTTGGTAGAAAGCGCCGTGAAGGAGTTGGCCCGTGATTAGTTTTTCCCGGCGGCGTCTAGCTAAGTATGCGGTTGATGAGTTATCAAACAATCGACCTATATCGGTCGTATCAACCCGCCTGGCGGCCGCCCTGACAGCTAGTAATCGCCAGAAAGAGGTCGATCTATTACTATCTGATATAAGCCAAGAGTTGGAGGAACGCGGATTGCTGGCCATCGCCAGCTTAACAAGCGCTTCCCCGCTATCTGAGAAGTTTAAGCACGAGCTTACATTACAACTTAAAAAATTGACCGGCGTCAAAGAAATTATCCTGCAGGAAGAAGTTGATAAGGACCTGATTGGCGGACTTAAGGTTGAAACAGCCAGCCGCACCTGGGACAAGACCCTGAAACGCGAGTTGTCTAAAATCAAGGAGATAGCTTGATGGCTGATGCCAAATTTAACGTCAAAGATTTGGCTGAAGAGGTTCGCCGCTCGATTGCCAAGCTGGAGGCGGCCGGCGAAGAAAAATCAGCCGGTGTTGTCACGCGTGTCGGTGACGGTATAGCTTGGATTTACGGTTTGCGCTCCTGCGGCTACGCCGAGATGCTGGAAATCGAGGGCTCAACGGGGCTGGTTTCGGCCTTTGCCTTAAATTTGCTTGAGGATGAAATCGGCACCGTACTGCTGGGTGATGACGTTGGAGTCAAAGCTGGCAACCGAGTCAAACTTACCGGTCAGGCTCTGTCGGTACCGGTCGGCCCAGAGCTTGTCGGCCGGGTGATTGATCCGCTTGGCCGGCCGCTGGATGGTAAGGGACCGATTAAGACAAAAGAGGTCGGCGCCATTGAAAAAATCGCCCCCAACGTGTTAGCCCGCCGCAGTGTTCACCAGTCAGTGCCCACTGGCATAACGGCGATTGACGCCATGGTGCCGATAGGCCGCGGGCAACGTGAGCTTATTTTAGGCGACCGCCAAACCGGTAAAACGGCTATCGCAATCGATACGATGATAAACCAAGCCCGGCAAAAAACCGGAATTATCAATATTTACGTCGCCATCTCACAAAAAAGAGCCAAAATCGCCCGCCTAATCGACCGGTTGCGGCGCGAGGGTGTGATGGAGACTAGCATTATGGTTGTTACCTCGGCGGCAGACCCGGCACCGCTGCAGTATTTAGCGCCTTATGCCGGCTGCGCCATCGGCGAATGGTTCCGAGACAACGGTCGTCATGCCTTGATAATCTATGATGATCTCTCCAAACACGCCGTGGCTTACCGCCAAATGTCGCTTTTACTACGTCGCCCGCCGGGCCGAGAGGCCTACCCGGGCGATGTTTTCTATTTGCACTCACGACTTCTGGAGCGGGCCGCCAAGCTGTCCGATGAGCTGGGCGGCGGCTCGCTGACCGCATTACCGATTATCGAGACCCAGGCCGGTGACGTCAGCGCTTACATTCCGACTAACGTTATTTCGATTACCGACGGGCAGATTTATCTGGAATCCGATCTGTTCTATCAGGGAATTCGGCCGGCGATTTCAGTCGGTCTTTCGGTCTCTCGAGTCGGCGGCAACGCCCAACCGCCAGCCATTAAGGACGTGGCCGGGCGCCTGCGGCTTGATCTTGCTCAGTTCCGCGAGCTGGCTGCCTTCTCGCAATTCGCGACCGATTTAGATACTGAGACTCAAGCCCGGTTAAGTCGCGGGCGCCTGCTAACCGAGGTTTTGAAACAACCGCAATACTCGCCACTACCGGTCTGGCAGCAGGCCGCAAGTATCTATGCCGCCACCGAGGGAGCTTTTGATGGCGTACCGATTGAGGATGTTGCAGCTGCCCAAAATGCCTTGCTGCGTGAGCTCGAGCAAAAACACGACAAATTGATAAACGAATTGCAAAAAGGCGATAAGGCGACTGACGAGATGAAAAAAACTATTCTGCAGACGGCCCAGATAGTGGCCGGTCAATACAAAACAAGCGAGGTCAAAAATGCCTAGCATTTTTATGAATCAGGAATCAAGAATCAAGAATCATGGGCTAAACATGCTTCATGCTCCATGCTTCATGCTTCGGCAGCCGGAGGTTGCTTGATGGCATCTACGCAATTGCTGAAGCGACGCATCCGCTCAATCGGTAACACTAAACAGATAACTAAAGCCATGGAACTGGTGGCGGCGGCCAGAATGCGCCGGGTTATGGAAGCAGCTCAAAAATCGAGGGTTTATGCCGACGCCGCTGCAGCCATCCTGCGCCGGCTAAGCCAGACGCCTGAAGCCGCTCAGCACCCTTATTTCAATCCGTCGGCCTCCAAAGGTAAGCTCTATGTTATCTTCAACAGCGACAGAGGCTTAGCCGGCGCTTACAATGCCAACGTGTTTAACGGCGCAGCCCGGGCTTTTACCCAAGACAACAAAGCCGGAATTACACCAAGGGTCGTCGCTTTTGGCCGCAAGGGAGCACGACATTTTTCGCGCGGCAGCAACATCGAGCTGCTCGGCGCCTACGATAATATCGAGGATGACCCCGATATCAACGTTTTTGCTCCGGTGCTAGAAACTATCTCTGAAGGTATAGCTCAGGCGCAATTCGGCTCCGTTAGCTTGATTTTCACCGAATCGATTTCCACTATGGTGCAGCAGGTCCGGACGGTTCAGTTGCTTCCTATAACTTCTGAATCTCAGGCTGAGCAGGCAACCGAAGCTGAAGCCAAGGAGGCCGCTGAATTCGCTTTTGAGCTTGAGCCTGATAGCGAAGCTGTGCTGGACGCCGCGCTGCGCTTATACTTTGAATCTGCCCTACGACGGGCTCGTGTGGAAGCCGCCGCATCTGAGCATGCTATGAGGATGATATCAATGGGTAATGCCAACCGTAACGCTGCCGACTTGATTGATGACCTAACACTTGAGCTTAACGCTACCCGCCAGGCTGCCATTACTCAAGAGGTGGCCGAGATTATCGGTGGTGCCGAAGCTATAACATAGGAAAGGATAGAGCTTGAAAGGAAAAATCACCCAGATAGTAGGAGTCGTAGCCGACATAGAGTTCGAAGGGCATCTACCGGCCATTTATAACGCCCTAGAAGTCGAGCACGATGGCAAAGTTCTGGTGATGGAAGTCGCCCAGCATTTAAGCCAGAGCTCGGTGCGAGCCGTAGCTATGGGACCAACCGATGGTTTAGCCCGAGGCGCAGTTGTGACGGACAGGGGTGAGCCGATTTCGGTACCGGTCGGCGATGAGACCTTGGGGCGAATTTTCAATGTCGTCGGACAGCCGATTGATAACCAGCCGGCGCCCAAGGGGGCCCGCCAGTCTATTCACGCCCAGCCACCGTCTTTGGAAGACCAAAGTACTAAAACCGAACTGCTTGAGACCGGCATTAAAGTAATTGATTTGATATGCCCGATAGTTAAAGGCGGCAAGGTCGGGCTATTCGGTGGGGCCGGAGTTGGTAAAACCGTATTTATTCAGGAGCTTATTAACAACATCGCCAAATTTCACAAAGGCAAATCGGTGTTTGCTGGTGTCGGCGAGCGCAGCCGTGAAGGCAATGATCTCTACATCGAAATGAAGGAGGCCGGCGTCTTAAAAAATACGGCGCTGGTCTTTGGCCAAATGAATGAGCCGCCCGGCGCCCGTTTACGGGTAGGCCTAAGCGGGCTGACAATCGCCGAAAGCTTTCGCGACCAAGGTGCGGATGTCCTGCTTTTCGTAGATAATATCTTCCGTTTTACGCAGGCCGGATCCGAGGTTTCGGCGCTTCTTGGACGTATGCCCAGCGCGGTTGGTTATCAGCCAAACCTGGCGACCGAGATGGGTGCTATGCAAGAGCGAATTACATCAACTAAGAAAGGCTCTGTCACCTCTGTCCAGGCTGTCTACGTGCCGGCCGACGACTTTACTGACCCGGCGCCGGCCACCACATTCGCACATCTCGACTCAACGGTTGTGCTTAGCCGCTCACTGACTGAGCTTGGGCTTTACCCGGCTGTCGATCCATTGGAATCTACCTCAACAGTACTGGATCCGGAAGTCGTCGGCCAGGAGCACTACAACGTCGCCCGTGAAGTCCAGAGGATCCTGCAGCGCTACAAAGACCTGCAGGATATTATCGCCATCCTGGGAATGGAAGAGCTTAGTGACGAAGATAAGCAGTTGGTAGCCCGAGCGCGGCGTATTCAGCGTTTCTTAACCCAGCCGATGTTCGTTGCCGAGGCCTTCACTGGTTCTAAGGGCGCGTATGTACCCTTGGCCGAAACCATCAAAGGTTTTCGCGAAATCTTAGATGGCAAACACGATTCTAAAAGCGAGCAGTCCTTTTATATGAAAGGGCAGATCGAAGAAGTTGGAGAGAAGTAGTGGCTATTCATTTCCAGCTGATTTCGGCTACAGGCGTAAAGTTTGATGACGAGGCCTATGAAGTCTTAGTGCCGACCAAAGACGGCCAGATAGCAGTCTTTGAAGACCATATGCCGCTGCTTTCCGCTGGCACCCCTGGCGTACTGAGTATTCGTAAGAAGGCGGGAGACGCCAACAGTGAAATGGAAGACTTCGCGGTTAACGGCGGCCTGCTGGAGGTGGATGGTAAGTCAGCTCGCTTTATTACCGAGGATGTAACTGCTGCCGATGAAATCAGCGAGCAAGAAGCCCAAGAAGCCTTTCAAAGAGCTCAAAAACTGGTCGAAGCGGCCGGCAGCCGCCAGGCCCTACACGAAGCCAAGGCAGTACTCCATCAGAATGCTGTAAAGCTAAACCTCGCCCAACTCAAAAGAAGGCACCACCGCTAGGTAAGCATTGTTACTACTGGTTCATTAGAAATCCCACAAATTTAGCCACGAAAGCCTAACAGCATAAGCCTATTTATTAGATTACGCTGGGGGTGCCATTAATCGGAGGGGGCCGATGAAGAGGTATCGAATCAAAAGTGAGCGAACAAGAAAGCACGTAGTGGTCGGCAGGCCAACCAGTGTTTCGTCTATCAGCTTTGACGAGCTGTATGAAGACATCAGCGACCAGTGGCTGGAGAAGGCCAGACGCTTGCAGGCCAGACGCTGGCGCAAAATTAAGCATCAATCAGCTTAATTGAATTAGATTTAACGATCCTTTCGCCTGACACTGCGACAAATATTGTGTCCAGTCATAACAAGTTCAGGAACGAGGGATCGTTTTACTTTGGCTTCTGGCTACGCACCGCAATGGTCATTCATTATTCCTCCAATCAGATTTGGCTGAGCATGCCGGTCAGGAACCATTTCGTGCTTTGTTCGCCTTACTGTACTCAGCCGATATTTACTATACAAATTAGCCCGAATCGTGCCATCTATGTTACAGTTATAGATAAGCAAGTGGTTACTATAGCCTCTCCGTTGACATAATTAATTCTTTATTACTTACTGTCTCTCGGTTAGAAATTACTAAACGCGGGCGATATTATTTTAAGAGAAGGATAAATTAACATGGCAAAAAAACTATACGTTGGTGGTTTGGCCTACAGCGTCACCGAGCAAGAATTAGAAGCACTATTCGCTGAAATTGGCAAAGTAACCAGTACGGCCGTCATCAAAGACCGTGATAGTGGCCAATCAAAAGGCTTTGGTTTTGTCGAGATGGAAGATGACGCCGCGGCTCAAAAGGCCATCAATGAATTGAATGGCAAGGAACTTAATGGCCGTTCTATCACAGTCAACGAAGCTCGTCCGCAAGAAGACCGACGTTCTGGCGGCGGCGATCCCCGTCGATAATATTAAATCTACAGCAGTAGCTATTTAATCTTCCGCGCCAAGCGCGTATGGATTTTATTAGCTTCACACAATTGGATACCAGCAATGAGAAAAACCAACCAACATATTGAGATTGTGTCTTCTACCATTATTGGGCTAAGCTCAATGAGCCAAAAGTCGCGTCTCGCTGCCCTGGCCGTATTGGCAAAGCACTATATGCGAGCGAGAATTACAATTGTTAATAATTTGTCGGATCTAGAAGACCTTGTGGCACGTCGACCTGACCTTGTTTTTTTGGGCATGAAGTTTCTACCCTGCAACCCGATCGCCGGCCGGCATGACTCAGACAGGATTTGGTTAAGTGACTATCTAGACCAGTGCGGCATAGCATATACCGGGTCTAACGGTGCAGCTCACAAACTTGAGCTAGATAAATCCTCAGCCAAGCAACGCATTATAGCAGCTGGGCTTGATACTTCACCGTTTATCGTAGCGCGGCAAAACAGGACCCTGAGCCCTCACGAAGTTGCGCTTAGATTCCCGGTATTTATTAAACCGACTGACCGCGGCGGCGGTGTGGGGGTCGACTCGGCTTCATTAGCTAATAATTTTGAAGAATTGCAGACAAAAGTTGAAGCAATCGGTGCTAAGCTTCAAGCCGACTCACTGATAGAGGAATACTTGCCCGGCAGAGAGTTTAGTGTGGCTATCCTCAAAGATGAGTTTACTGATGAATACTTAGCAATGCCACTCGAGTTAGTTGCTCCTCTTGATAAAAACGACATCCGATTTTTAAGCGCTAAGATAAAAGGCGCCGATCTCGAGACTTTCAAAACTATTGCTAATGGTGCTACTAAAATCAAAATAACGGAGTTGGCGATTAATGCATTTCATGTCTTAGGAGCTCGCGATTATGGCCGAGTAGACATACGTTTAGATGAATCCGGAACTGCTCATTTTCTCGAAGCTAATCTTCTCCCTAGCCTTATCAAAGACTATGGTAATTTCCCCAAAGCCTGCATGATAAACCTGAAAATGGATTATAAAACCATGCTTTTACGGATAGTTGATTTAGCACTAGCGCGCAGTTCGCAAGTTAGTGTTCAACAGCCTTCGATAGGGTTAAGTATTGCTGGTCCTAAAATTGTGCCCGAGCTCGTATAACCGAGCCTGCTTTTTATAGCCAAAGCATTTAGCCGGGCACTAAGGTTTAGCACAGAAAAACCAACATAACTCCATTTTTGACTTAAGTCCGAATATAGCGTGGCTGGGATGGTAGGATTCGAACCTACGATCTCCTCGTCCAGAGCGAGGCGCCTTACCGCTTGGCCACATCCCAATATACACTCGTTAATTATATAGGTTCGAATCTAATACGGAGGGATTTCGACTCACGAATATTTTTCTGCTGAAAAATTTCGCGAGCCCGCCTCGCCGCCGTCGCGGCTGCGGCCTTGCGAACTGCCACCGGCAGTTCTCACCCCGATCTGGGACTCTAAGTTAAGTGCCTTATTTACCCCGTTAATTTTCCTGAGTGGAGTAGTCTGTAATCAGATTATGGAACTTCAAGAAAATGTGCGGGGCCACTTGGCCACTCCCCACTACTCAAACTGACCTCTGCCTGCCCCGTGACTTTTCAGGGCGAAAGCAGTCTGCAGCCAGATTGCGAGAACGCCTGCAAAAGCTATCGGGGTTATTATATCTTATCTGATTGAAGCGCTCTATAATAGAGGTGGTGAATAGTTTAAAGAAATCTTGGCGCAAAATTGCCATAGCTGCCGTCGGATTTCCGGTTATGGCCGTCGGAATAGCTCTACTTGTACTGCCCGGCCCCGGCTTATTAGTAATTGCCGCCGGCCTGGCAATTCTATCATTGGAATTTGAATGGGCTGATCGCCACCTAAAAAGAGTCAGAAAAAATTTAGAAGAGTTGCCTAAAAAAATCCGTGGCAGAAAAAATACTTAACAAGTTAACTATTAAGCTGCTCAGCTACCGTTTCCCAATTTACGACGTTCCACCAGGCTTCTATATATTCGGGGCGACGATTTTGGTACTTCAAATAGTAAGCGTGTTCCCAGACATCCAGCCCCATAATCGGCATCTTGCCCTCCATTCGCGGGCTATCTTGGTTAGCGGTTGAGTAAACCTCGAAACCGTCGCCTTTTTTAACCAGCCAGGCCCAACCCGAGCCAAAATGGTTTGTAGCAGCCTCGGTAAATTGGGTCTTGAATTTTTCGAAGCCGCCAAACTGAGAATTTATGACGTCAGAAATTCGGCCGGTCGGCTCTTTGGCGCCGCCAGGCTTCATTATCTGCCAAAAAAGGCTGTGGTTGGCGTGCCCGCCACCGTTATTCTGCACAGCTATTCTAATATCTTCCGGCACACTTTTAATATCAGAGAGAACTTCTTCGATTTCTCTATTCTGCCAATCCGGGTATTTCTCGAATGCCACGTTCAGCTTATCTACATAGGCCCCGTGGTGCTTGTCGTGGTGGATTTCCATAGTCTTGGCGTCGATATGCGGCTCGAGCGCGTCAAATCCATAACCTAAATCCGGCAATTTAAACATACTATCCCTTCGCCCGCCTAAATTTCTTTAAAATTTTCGGCGGGTCCTTTTAAGAAATTACTTCTTAGACCAACCGGTGGTCAATCGGAGACTATATACTACCAGGAGCAGCAACGCCGTAACTTCGATTACAGTCCACCAACCCGGGCTTTGTTCCAAAAATTTACCAAATAAGCCGCTGCTAGAGAGTTCCCCAGCTGCTCCCTCGGATACCAAGCGCAGATTTTGGACAAACCAAAAACCGGCTACCAGAATTGCTAGTAGGGCGCCAACCATCCTAAAGCCGGTCATAAGCGGCAGCTTAAAGAAACCGGCAGCCGCCCACAGTTCGGCCACTATTATACCGACAGCCCAAATCGCCGGCGACCCCAGGCCGATGCTCTCTAGCCAATCTCTAAAATCACCGAAGCCGATGGCTTGTAGCACTGCCATTACAATTAGAACAACACCAACCAGCCCGGCAATGTTCCATTCGCGAGTAGTTAGTTTTGGCGGGTCCGCCATTTCTGTCCACCCTTTTAATTGAGCTTGCACTGCCATTTTATCCCCTCCGCCCCTTACTAAGACCTGAGTGGAGTAGTCTGTAATCAGATTACGGAACGTCAAGTTTTAGTGTGGGGTCACTTATTAACTTATAACTTAATAATACAACAAATTAGGAATTAGGAAATAGGAACTAGGAAATAGCTAATTGCTAATTTCTATTTTCTATTCGCTTCTCTCCATTTCTCTATTTGGACATGATTGCCCGATAGCAACACCTCTGGGACTTTCATTCCTCGGAAATCTTCAGGGCGGGTGTACTGTGGATATTCAACAATCCCTGCTTGGCTAAAGCTCTCCTTTTCGGCGCTGGTTTCACCTCCCAAAACGCCAGGCACCAGCCTTGTAACGGCATCGATGACGACCATCGCCGGTATTTCGCCACCCGTCAAAACGTATTCGCCGATAGAAAGCTGTTTGTCGATAATCGATGTGATTCGTTCGTCATATCCTTCGTAGCGGCCGCAAATAATAATCAGACCGGCTTCGGTAGCGGCGAACTCGCGCGCCAATTCCTGATTAAATTGTTCGCCACGCGGCGTCATTAAAAGCACTTGGGCGTCCGGATCTTTGTCTTTGGCGTGCTCAACCGCAGCAAACAGCGGCTCCGGCTTAAGTACCATACCGTCTCCGCCGCCGTACGGCGTGTCATCTACCTGCTTTCTAGACCCAAGCCCAAAGTCGCGCAGATTGATCAGCTCATACTCAACCAGTTTCTTTTCTTGGGCCTTCCAGAGCATGCTCGAATTCAGGACGGCCTCAAACATCCCCGGAAACAACGTAACGATTTGAATTTTCACTTTATAACACTATCAGAGCTCGACCTTCAGTTTTACTCCCGTTTCCTGTGCAATCTGCTTGATTGCGTCGCGCATACGATCAACCTGATGCGACAGAACGACCATTTCACGGTGGTAATCTCTCACCTGTGCTGACAGCTCGGCGATCGCACCTCGAATATCAGCTCTGTCTTTTGCCGCTTCGTTAAAGCGCCTATCAACTTCGTTAAAACGTTTTTCTACATACTTAAAGAGTTTGGTAAATTCATCTCCGCTCATACTGGTCTTATTTTATCACGCCGTCAAACATCTCCGGAAAAAGAGTAATAATCTGTATTTTCATAAATCGAGCTCTTTCAGTAAAGTTGCCTTAATTTTTTGAAAAATTTTCTCGTGACCTGCTTCTTCTGGATGCAGTCCGTCCCGCTTTAAATCGTCTTTAGTAATAACGCCCCATAAATCTACATAGGGGAGCTGCTTTTGGGTAGCGACCTTTTGAACTACTTCAGCATAGGGTCCAACGGTTTCGTCGCTGTAGCCGTGGTCATCTGGATGCTCGTTATCTACATTAGTAAGACCTATAATTATTAACTTGCCAGAAACCTCTTTAATTTTTGAGACCAGCTCATTAAATCTTTGCTCAAATAAATCTAACGGCGTGCCTTTTGGATTACTGTCGTGAGGGCTGTCGTTAATACCGATGGCTAGAATAATAGTTTCTGGCTTTCTCGCCTCATACTCAACATCAAATCGCTTCATGACATCAGAAACCTTATCGCCACCAATGCCAACGTTATAGACTGAGGGTCCATCTTCAAAATTATTATCCAAATGAATTCTCAACCTACTAACCCAACCGCCCAATTCTAGGTCAGATGCGCCCCAAGTGATACTATCGCCCCAAACCCCAATCCGATTCATGACCCAATCATAACAAATTACTCCTTAAAATCTAAGCAGTCAAAATACTTGACTAGTCAAGTATTGCCTTTTTTTGGCAAATGCGAGTCTCTATCTTGAGCAAACGTGCGGAGCGAACCTGAAAACTTGGCAAAAGCGAACTCTTCTTTGACCAGACATAAGGAGCCAACCTGAGTCGATGTTGTTGAAAAGAGGCGCCCTTGGGTGCGAGGACTGTTTGACGAGAAAATTATCCAGTGGATGATTTTCGAGGAGCTCCGCAGCAAGCCTGTTTTTAATCAACGGATACATCAAGTTGGCGACGCGTCTGGGATAAGAAGGGTGAGCGTCCCTATACGTCGAGGTCGTCGAGCTCTTCGAGCTCTTTGCGTGTCCGGCTGATGACGTCCGAGGTGTCTTCACTGGGTTTTTCCGGCAACTCGTCTTCGTCCGCCATATCGATGTCGTCGGCGACTTTGGATGGCTGGTCTGCAGGTTCGTCCGCCTTCGCTGAAGCTTCGACGGACAGGTCGGCTTTTTCATCTTCTTTCTCGGGCTTGCCCTCCGTAGCCTTGGCGTAGGAGGGTTCTTTTCTCTCCGGCGGCGGTCCGGTATCAATAATCTTCAGGTTATAACGTGCATCATTTTTAGTACCCAAGGCCCGCAATAGCGTGCGCAGACTCTGCGCGGTGGAGCCCCTTTTACCGATTACTCTTCCTAAGTCTTCCGGGTCTACCGTTAGTTCGAGTAGAACGCCTTTTTCGTCAATCCGTCTGTCTACCTTGACTGCATCCGGCTTGCCTACCATTGATTTTACGATGTACTCAACAAACTGCTGGTCTATGCTTACTGCCATTGGTCTTTCCTTACCTCTCAGAAACTAAATTGTAATCTTATTGTAACATCTTTACTTGACCAAGCGAGCCACCAAAATCTGAAGCGCTTTCGAAAACAGAGGAAGCGAAGAGCGAGGCTAAAGGTGAATCGAGCACGAGCTTGGCTACGCGCGCAGATTCCCTTTTGATGAGCGATGAGCGACCATCTAGTTTTTCGAACCGTGCTGAAGATTTTCCGGTGGCGAGCGTTATTCGGTCGGTTTTTCGGGTGTTTCGGCCGGTTCAGCCGGAGCTTCTTCTGCCGGCTGTTCAGTTTCGGTTTCGGGTTTACTTTCCTCAGTCGGCTGCTCGGCGGTCGCTTCCGTCGTCTCTTCGGCAACCGGTGCTTCTTCCACCGGTGCTTTTGCTGCGGGCTCAGGCGAGCCTTCTGGGCGCGTACTGCGTCGTTTGTCCGGGAACTTCACTGCTTTTTTCTTTGGAGCCGGCTCTTTCACCCAATCGGGCAACTTAATTTTTTCTATTTTAAGCAGCTTAATGACCCTGGATGATGGCTGAGCACCATTAGCCAGGTAAGATTGAAGTTTTTCTTTATCAAAGTTTGATTCTTTGGTGTGCGGGTCGTAATTGCCCAAATATGCCACTACCCGGCCGCTGCTGGGATGAAAGTGGCTGTCTTGAACTATCA
This sequence comes from Saccharimonadales bacterium (SeqCode), assembly GCA_040879175.1. GTDB lineage: Bacteria > Patescibacteriota > Saccharimonadia > Saccharimonadales > UBA10212 > 2-01-FULL-49-22. The sequence goes on along the minus strand of JBBDKW010000007.1, from coordinate 19,680 downwards.
TTCTGAATTGGGCGTGGCCTGACCTCCCGGTCCGCTGCATCCGAATAGCTAACATGTCTCAGCTATTCTACAGATAAGCAACAGTTTAATCAAGGTCGGTGGCCTTCTTCCATCATGTAGTGCTTCAGAGCTTGTGTGGCAGCTAAGACCTGTGCGGCTTGTTTGGATGGGCCGTCGCCTTCACCTCGTTGTTCGTCATCTACAAAAACGCCAACTGTAAATTTTTTGTCGTGGTCCGGTCCCTCTTCACTCAACACCTTGTACATCGGGGTGAAGCCCTCACGATTCTGCACAAGCTCTTGCAAGCGTGATTTCGGGTCCAGCCACGATCCGCTCTTTAGGATTTCATCGAACATCGGTAATAGGCTTTTTTCGATGAAACCTTTAGCGCCTTTGTAGTCTTTCTCAAGATAAACCGCACCGACAACTGCTTCGTAGCAGTTGGCCAGTATTTGCTGACGGGCACGTTCGCTGCCGCGTTTTTCGCCACGGCTTAAACGCAGGAGGGTTTCGAATCCTAGACGCGAAGCCGCTTCGCTAATACTCTCAGTCCGTACTAATGCACTGCGCCAGTTGGTGAGTACGCCTTCTGGCTCGGAATAATTTGCATATAGATACTCGGTGACAATCAGCTCCAGCACAGCGTCACCCAAGAACTCCAAGCGCTCATTGTGCTCGGTGGCGGTTTTACGGTGTTCGTTAAGATATGAGCGGTGCGTAAAGGCGGTAATTAGCAGCTCGGTATTCTTAAAATCGCCAAGTTGAGCCTTGGCAAAAGCCTGGTATTTAGAAACGTCCATCAGAAACTCCTTTCAGTCGTAGGAATTAGGGAATAGGAATTAGGAGTTAGGGTTGATTCATGATTCATAATTCTTAATTCAATATTCATTATAGATTCTTCTTTCTGATTGTCTTCAGTGCCAGCAAAATAAGTTTACCTATATCATCGTACTCGATTTTTTCCAAAGCCTCCGGCGCTGGCATCCAGGCCAGGCTGTTCATCCATTTTTCCGGATTAACTCCGTCACTATCGCCTTTGGCTGCCACTAGATATATCTCGGTCGTCATAAGCACCAAGCTGTTGCCACGTCGATAGCGGAAATTAATTTTTCCCACCCAATCAAGTACGTTCATGTTCTGCAGACCAGTTTCTTCACGGATTTCTCGCTCAGCCGTCTGGCGGGGGTTTTCTCCTTCTTCTATGTGCCCTTTAGGGATAGTCCAACGGCCTTTTGAGTCCTGGATGAGCAATATCTCAATCTCGCGCTGGCCGGGTTTGCGCCGGAAAATAATACCGCCGGCGGTAGGCTCACGTACCACTTCAGATATCACCGGCCGATGACGGCGAACAAATTTGCGGACTTCCGCTATTGGTCTAGGTCTTTTCATAGAATATGTTACTTCTTAGTCTTAGTAGCTTTTGGAGGTTTCTTTTTGCTTTTCGACTTCTTATTTTTGGATTCGATGTTGCGTAACACCGTACCAAGTACGCCGTTGACGAACTTTGAGGAGTTTTCACCGCCAAACGCTTTAGCCAACTCAACTGCCTCATTAATCGCAACTTTGGGCGGCACCCCGTCTTCGAACATCAACTCGTAAACGCCGATACGCAGAATCACACGGTCCATGCGGGCAATCTGCTCGATGGGCCACTCAGGTGCTACCGGACGGATTACGTCGTCTATCGCTTTCTGTTTCGAGTCAACGCCTTTTACTAGCAGTTCAATGAATTTAGTATCATCGACCGTCTCTTCATAGCGCTTGACGTTACGTTTTAGCACATTGCTTAGGCTAAACGTTTTATCGTCCAGTTCACGCCTGAAGTCCTCTTCGTACAGCGTTTGCAGCGCGACTATCCTGCCGAGGTGACGATTGGCACTCATATTGGGTTGTTAATACTTTCTATTTGCTATCACTACTAGTATAACCCGGTAGTAGACTTTCGAGCCAGCTCCTCTGGTTGGTATGAGTTTTTATTATTCGACAGTAAAATGTCCTTTTACTGTAAGATTTTTTACTAACGAGAACGCTGCTGAGGAGCTGAATAGCCTCAGACTGCGTCGAATAATCTCGAAAGCTCACTACTGGGTATATCTTATGCAACAAACAGAAGAGGATGATTACAGGGGTCAGTTTTTGGGGCGGAACTTCTTGAGTTGCCTAGCGCTAGTTGCTACCTTAACGGGGCTGGTGGCATTGACGCGGCGTGCCAACTTTAACACCTCGTGGCTGCGGCGCATTCCGGTCCTACGCGGAGTAGTCCGTTTTTTGGGCTGACCCATGCAAAAACTCCCTTCGGGGAACTAATTTATACCTATAGCTTATCTCCAATTATAGCGTCTAACAGGTTAGCTTACAAGGCTGATCAGGCGGTTGGGAACATAAATTGCCTTTTTGAGCTTTTTGCCGGCTATAAATTTGGCGATTTTGGCGTCTTTTTTGGCTGTCTCGATGGCTTCTGTCTCATTAACATCCGTCGACACGATAATTTCCGATCGAACCTTGCCGTTCACCTGAACGGCCAATGTCATTGTTTCTTCAGTAATTAACGATTCATTCCAAGCAGGCCATTTACTGACGTGCACCGAGCCGGATTGGCCAAGCTCTTTCCACAACTCTTCCGTAATATGAGGCGCAAATGGTGCCAGTAGTTGCACTAAAGTGATGCAGGCATCGCGCCATGCTTCTGGCGCCAAAGCGAAATTGTGTTTGCTTTTAATTTTGTACAGCTCGTTGATACATTCCATCAGCGCGGCAATCGCTGTATTGAACCCCAGCTCTTCCAGGTCCTGGCTTACCCTTTTAATGGCTTTGTGGACTGGCCGTTTAATCTGGATCTCAAGTTCGGCATTATGGCCCTTCGATTCTTGTTTGGCATCTAAAAATTCAAAGGCCAGCGTCCAAAGCCTGTCTAAGAAACGGCGCGTGCCGGCAATACCGCCAAGATTGTATGGCCCACCTTGGTCATATGGACCCATGAACATCATGTAAAGGCGCAGGCTGTCGGCTCCATAGCTTGTGACTTGTTCGTCGGGACTGACTACATTGCCCCGGCTCTTGCTCATTTTGTGCCCGTCCGGTCCCAAAATTATTCCTTGGTTGGATAACTTTTTAAATGGCTCTTCAAAAGGCAAGCCATGATGGTCGTGCAAAAACATCGTAATGAAACGGGCATATAAAAGGTGCAAAATGGCGTGTTCTATGCCGCCGATGTAGTGATCTACCGGCCCCCATTTGCTTATTGTTCCCGGGTCAAACGGCCCTTTTTTGTAACCCGGACTGGGATAGCGCAGGAAGTACCAGCTGGAGTCAACAAAGGTATCCATAGTGTCAGTTTCGCGCCTGGCAGGACCGTCGCAATTCGGGCATTTAGTATTGACGAACTTTTCATCCTGTAATAGAGGTGATTGCCCAGTAGGTGTAAATTCGACGTCTTCCGGCAAGAGTACTGGTAAGTCTTCTTCGGGCACAGGTTGGATTCCGCACTTGTCGCAATAAATTATCGGAATTGGCGGGCCCCAATAGCGCTGGCGGCTAATCAGCCAGTCCCTAAGCCGATACTGTGTCTCCTCCTTGGCCAAGCCTTTTTTTGCCAAATCAGCCACAATTTTCTCGCGCATCTCGTTGGTGGGCATACCGTCGTAAGGGCCGGAGTTTTTGACTACTCCTTCGTCGGTGTAATAACTGTCGGGGTTTGCGCCATCCTGGTCATAGACCTGAATAATTGGCAGGTCGTGCTTCTTGGCGAAGTCCCAGTCACGGCCATCGTGGGCTGGAACGGCCATGATGGCCCCGGTGCCGTAGCTCATCAGCACGTAATCAGCCACCCAGATAGGAATCTTTTCTTTATTCGCTGGATTTACGGCATATGCACCAGTAAAAACACCGATTTTCTCTTTTTCCGCTTCTTTGCGCTCGAGCTCAGTCTTGCGACTGGCAGCGGCCACATATTGCGTTATTTCGGATTTCTGCTCGTCGGTCGTCAGTTTTTCGACCAACGGATGTTCAGGAGCCAAGACTATATACGTTGCACCGTAAATAGTATCCGGCCGGGTTGTGAAAACCTGAATTTTATGTTTACCATCCTCAGTCGCAAAATCAATTAGCGCGCCTTGGCTTTTACCAATCCAATTGGCTTGCATGTGCTTGACGCGCTCCGGCCAATCTAATTCATCCAGGTCACGCAGCAGCCGTTCGGTGCAATCGGTTATCCTGAAATACCATTGCTCCAGCTCTTTCTGGATAACCGGAGTGCCACAGCGCTCACAGACATTATTTTCGCCAATTACTTGCTCATTAGCTAAGACCGTTTGGTCCTTAGGGCACCAGTTGACCAAACCTTTCGCGCGGTAGGCCAGTTTCTTCTCATAGAGCTTCAAGAAAATCCACTGTGTCCAGCGATAATAATCAGGGTCGTTGGTGGCGACTTGCTTGCTCCAATCATAGCTCGCGCCGATGGCTTTCATCTGTTCGGTCATTGAAGCAATGTTTTCTTTGGTCCATTTTGCGGGTGGAATATTGCGTTTGATGGCAGCATTCTCGGCCGGTAGACCAAAAGCATCAAAACCGTTCGTATGCAACACTTTATGGCCCATCATCCGGCGCCAGCGGGCTACCGTGTCCGTAGGGGCAAAATTGTACCAGTGCCCAATGTGCAGATCTCCGGAAGGGTATGGGAACATCGGAATAACATAGAATTTGTTGGCAGCGTCTTTTGTATCAATTTGATAAATATTGGACTCATCCCAAACTTTTTGCCACTTGGGCTCAATAACTTTCGGATTATACCGCCTCATAATTACCTCTATTTTAACAGAGAAGCTATTTAGCGAATGCCCGCGTTTTCTTTCTCAGCCATTCCGGGGATTGGCGGACAAGTTTACTACTATCGGCTGGATCGGCCAGCAATAACTTAACGGTCTCTTCGGCAAAAACACTATTTTGGGAGCCTTTCGCTAAGATCAGTGTCCTCGGTTGTATCAATGGCTTTAGATATTCACCAGCTTTGTAGGGATTATCGAAAATTACTACTTTACATCCTCTATTTTGGGCTATTGGCGCCAAATATTGATTGGCATCTGGACCGATAGTAATTACCAAATCCAGCTTGCGCGGCTCGCAATGGATGCCGATTTCTTCATGGGCTTCTTTTGAGAATTTTCCCAGCTCATTCATATTGCCTAAAATGGCGATTTTGTGCGGCGCCTCCACTCTATAAAGAGTCTGTAGAGCAGCCTTCACGGCCTCTGGGCTAGCATTGTAGGTATCGTCAATAATTAAAGAGTTATTAATGCCGGCCAACCGCTGCATCCGGCCGCTGACGGGGTGGATATTATGTAGGCCCTTGTCGATTTCTTCGGCAGTAAGACCTAGTTTTGCTGCAACTGCAACTGCCGCTGTTACCGAATAGAGCTGCGGTTCGGAAATCAGATCATTACTCGTATTTAAAAACGGCTGCCCATCTTTAAGAACTGAGAAGTCGGCTTTCTCATCTTTAAAAACCACATTTATCGTTTGGAAGTCAGCTTTTTCCTTTATGCCGTAGCTTGAAACAGTTTTTTGGATTTCTTTAAGATACTTTGAGTCCACCATATCTTGGTTGTAGAGCAGCTCGTCGCTCATCTTGGTAATTTCAAATTCCTCCCTCGCCACGGCCTCAAGGTCGTCAAAGAACTCCATGTGTTCCTGAGAAATAGCCGTTAAAACCGCTAGGTCAATTTTTAAATAGCTGGCAAACTGCTTAATTTGACCTGGCGCATCAGTCCCCACCTCTACTACAACAACGTCATATGGATATGGAGATCTAATTTGTCTGCTGTTTCGGCGAAAAATAGCTAGCCATGCAAATGGGTTTAATATACTTGGCATAGCTTCGCCAAAAAAAATCAGTGGCACACTGACTAAGTCGTTATAGTTACCGTTTTGGTATTGGACTCTGTACTTGGTTTTTAAAACATTGGCAATCGCCAACTTTGTGCTAGTTTTGCCGACACTACCGGCTACAGCCACGACCCTGAAATTGTCTCTTTTATAGAGACGCCTGACCTGCCACCCTAAGATTTTAGCTACTATTTTTTTAGCAAGCGGTTTCATAACTCTATCGTAGCAGGTACAGTTTCAGATAACAGGCAACAAATTAATAATGGTGGAGCATAAGGGATTCGAACCCTTGGCCCGTAAACTGCCAGTGGCAGTTTACGTTTTCCTTATTCTAAGCTGGTGGAGATACGGGGACTTGAACCCCGGACCTCTTGCATGCCATGCAAGCGCTCTAGCCAACTGAGCTATATCCCCATAACAGATGTAATTATACAAAATTATCTCTGTTATGGCTAGTCGAAGCGCAGCCGTCTAAGGAGTTGGGCATTAAAGGCGACTATAATCGTCGAAAGCGACATGAAGACCGCGCCCAGAGCCGGAACTAAGAGTATTCCTGATCTGTAAAGTACACCTGCGGCCAATGGAATAGCAACCACGTTGTAACCGGTCGCCCAAGCTAGATTTTGCTTCATCTTTGAGTAAGTAGCCTTCGAAAGCTTGATGACTTTAACCACATCTTGCGGATCACTTTTGACCAATATGATATCAGCGGATTTGATAGCCACGTCTGTACCAGCGCCTATCGCTAAGCCAATGTCAGCTTGTGTTAGAGCCGGTGCATCATTGATACCGTCACCCACCATGGCTACACTTTCTCCATCGGCTTGCAATTGTTTGACCTTAGAAGCCTTATCCTCGGGCTTAACTTCGGCAAAATACTGATCTAGACTTAGTTGCTTGGCAACATAAGCAGCGACATCTTCGGAATCGCCAGTTATCATTGCAGTCTTGATCCCCATCTTTTTAAGAGACGCAACTACTGAAGCTGATTCTTCCCTGATGATATCGGCCAGAGCCAGGGCACCAATTACTTTTTTGCCATCAACCAGGTAAACCTCAGTTTTACCCTCTTTCGCGGCCTTTTTCATATTCTTGGCGATTTCATCGGGTACATTAACTTTATTATCATCAATATATTTCGAGCTGGCCGCGACATATGTAGCGCTACCCACCTTACCTTGAACACCTATACCGGGCAGGGCTTTGAAGTCACTAACCTTGTCCATTTCTACTTTCATCTCTTGAGCCTTTTTGACAATACCTTTACCTACGATGTGTTCACTGTTTTGTTCCAAGCTAGCGACCAGTCGTAATATTTTATACTCGTCATAGCTACTGGTTGCCCAAATATCTGTTACGCCGTGCTCACCTTTGGTTAGCGTCCCAGTTTTATCAAAAAGTACCCAGTCTAAGTTACGAGCTGATTCAAGCGCAAGTCTTTTCCTTATCAACAGACCATTACGGGCCGATAAAGTAGTTGAAATTGATACCACTAATGGAACCGCCAGCCCTAAGGCATGTGGGCAAGCGATAATTAATACGGTGACGGTGCGCTCCAGGGCAAAATTGGTGTCGCGGGCCAAAATCCAAACCAAAAATGTTAGTAAACCCACGCTGATGGCGACTATCGTTAGGACCAAGGCCGCTTTGTCGGCTAGAACCTGGACGTTTGATTTGGAGGCTTGAGCCTCGGCTACTAAGCGCATGATGCCGGCTAGAGCCGTGTCTTCGCCTATCTTGTTAACTTTGACTGTTAGTGACCCATCCTGGTTGATAGTACCGGCTATTACCTCGTCATCAAGGCTCTTGCTAACGGGCTTAGATTCGCCGGTTATCGCAGCTTCGTTAACCGACGAAACGCCTTCTGTAACAACACCGTCGACCGGTACAGCAGCGCCCGGGCGAATCAGTACTTGGTCACCGACTTTCAACTCACTGACTAGTACTGTTTGAGGTTTACCGTTCACCAACTTTTCGGCTTTATCAGGCAGCAGCTTAGCTATGGCATCGAGCGCGCTTTCTGCCTTTTTAATTGAGGCCATTTCCAGCCAATGGCCCAACAGCATAATGGTAATCAAAGTTGAAAGCTCCCAGAAGAAGCCCTCACCCGCAATTATGAATTCCGTGGCCACACTGTATAGATAAGCCACGCTAATCGCCATGGCGATTAGCGTCATCATACCCGGAAGCCTGGCTTTTAGCTCGCGCCAGGCGCCTTGGATGAAAACCAGACCGGCGTAAAAGAAAATGATGGTGCTAAAAACCAGTGGAACATACTTTGAGCCGCTGAAAGATGGCGCCGTTACATTCAACCAATCCTGGACGCTCTCTGAATAGAGTAAAACCGGAATTGTCAGTAGCAGGCTAACCCAGAACCGGTTGCGGAACATGGCAATCGAGTGCCCAGTATGCTTATCATGCCCGCCCTCCGAAGCTTTAGCGGAGGGGGGCTCTTTATGCTCGTCGTACTGATGACTGCTATGGTCTTCGGGCATTTATTTTTTGCTTACGTATTTCCAAAGTGCCATGTTCGATAGAACTAAGGCTACAATAACCAGAACGTAGGCGATCCAAGCGAAGAACATCATGTTATTATCACCGTTGCCCGCCATCATTTGATAGTCCATCATTTTTGCCTCCTTTCCTCTTAAATTTAAAGCGCCGCCGCCTCTGGGCTTTTGCTAACGTGCTGTAAGTAGAACTGCATAAGTTTTTTTTCGTCATAGTTTTCCAAATTCATAGTCCACGTCCAAGACACAATTGAAATTGGCGTTGGATTATTAGACCTTTTCGTAACGATAGCCTTACTGGGTATAAAATCAGGGTTAGAATAGGGTTTACTAAAAAGCCCTTTCAATTTTTGGATCTGATTGGCTGGTAGATCGGGTTGATAGGCGATCCACACGTAGCCGTGTTCCAGGTTATGGACCAAATTTCCATCAGGAATTTCCTGGTCGTAAAACCCTCTACGCTCCGGGGATTGGTAATGATCACCCGAACTTGGGGGGTTCGAGTTGTAATTAAATTTTGTGCCATCGGGTACGTGTTTTGTGCCCTGATCGGCGTGTTGGGTGCCTAAAACTGGCTCTTCGGCCGGGGGCGAGGTGTTTTTGAACACAATAAAACCAACCATTCCAACTATCAGTACGCCGATGATGCCATAAAAAACTTTTTTTCCCATAAACCCCTTCTATTTACTCCTGATTACTCCTGACATTTGAAATTTCGTAGAGGTTAAGCAGCTCTTTGATAGTCTCTTTTTTTGTGCCAATATTCTTAGATGAAAACCTTTCATGAACATGGGTCCTGAGGTGGTTTTCTAAAATTAGTTTGTCAAGTGACCTAAGAGACTTCTGTACTGCCAGTGATTGTGTCAAAATATTCATACAATATTCTTCCTTTTCAATCATTTTCTCCAAGCCTCGCAACTGACCTTGGAGAATTTTCGTACGATGTAAAGCGCGCTTTTTAATATCAGTGATCATAGAATAATGATAATACCCCCTGGGGGTATTAGTCAAGGTATCAAATCGTTAGACATTCTTTATCTTGAGGTATACATTTAAAGTAATGTAGCGGGGGTAAACAAAAAATATGACAAGCCGTTCAAACGCATCACCCAAAGACTTTAATTACCGGGTGCCGGCTTATGCCAACAGGCTGATTTATATGTTTGGCGGTATCACTTTAGCGGCTTTTCTGATTTTAGGAGTATCTGGAGCTTACTTAACCCAATTCTATAATCCGACAGTCGAGGGCGCCCACGACAGTATTCTTGCTTCAATTGCCAATGTACCGCTGTTTGATTTCATGCGCAGCTTGCATTTTTGGGTGGCTAATCTGGTGGTTATTCTGCTGGCTCTACACGTTGTTCGGGTTTTTATCACCGCTTCATATAAAAAACCCCGAACGTTAACATGGCTAACGGGAGTTACCTTGCTGTTCGTGACTGTTACTTATATCTTCGTTGGCAGCGTACTGAAGTGGGATCAGGAAGCGGTTGAAGCATTTGGGCACGTTCAGGAGAGTATCGGTTTATTCGGCATCCAAATTGGTTTAACCAATGCCGGGGTTCCGGTTATGACTCAGCTTTATGCCTGGCACATAACCATTCTCTATATGCTACTTTTTGGTTTATTAGCGCTGCACCTAATCCTTATAAAGGCTAAGGGTATATCTCCGAGGCCGCTTAAGGGAGCGGTTGCGGAAGTAACTGCCGGCCGTGGACAGTCAAGATTCTTAATACATCTTCGTAGGTTGAGCGGCTATAGCCTGCTCTTCTTAGTAGTGGCCAGCTTGCTGGCTGTTACTTTTCCGGCTCCCATTGGCCAGACTGGGGTTCTTGAGCAAGAAGTCACCCGGCCGCTATGGATGTTTTGGCCCTTTTATGGGTTAGAGGATATCTTTGGTTTGAAAGGCCTGGTCTGGGGCATAGTTGGCTTTTTTGTAATTTTGGCTCTTTTTCCTTTCATAGACCGTAACCCACAAATTAACTGGGCAAAACGAAAATTCGTCCTAAGTCTAGGCTTTATATTTTTAGCTACCGTTATAGGCTTAGGGGTATATTCCCGCCTACAACCGGCCGAAGCACACATTGAAGAAGCCTCAGAGTCTCATATGGAAGAAGAGGCGACTGCTGACCAGCTCGAAATCAATCATAAGAGATTGCGCAGTGAGGTCCTTTATTTGCTTCCGGTTACGGTTGTTATTGGATTTCTCGGTGCACGAATGGCTTTCAAGCCTACTAAAGAATGAATGCTTTCTGGTGGAGTCGCGGAGAATTGAACTCCGAACTGGTCAATGCGAATGACCTGTTATACCGTTTAACTACGACCCCTCGTCGGAATCGACGTGTCGGCTTCCGTAACTTTGTTTATTCCGCATTTAGAAACAAAGTTGCTTTCAGCCTCAGGTCGCTTCCTCCTCTCAAAAACGCAACTCGCTGCTGATGTTGCGTTTTTGTAGAAGAACAGATGTAATTTTAGCATTTTAAGGAGTTGTTAAGAAGACCCGCCAGCTAGAAACTAGCAGGCGGGTCGGGAGGTATTGGAGCTTCGCGCAGCCCACCCGTGGGCCCCCGCACCAAATACTTGATGCTACATAATCTGATTGCAGACTACTTCGCTCAGGTTTTGGTGCGGGGCAGGCCGGGCATTTTGGCTTTTTGTTTATAAGTTCTTTTGCTCGGCTTTTTGTGTTCGCTTCCGGTTAATACGAGGATTACCGGACAGGCCCGGTGCGCGAAGCTAATTCAATTACACGCTTGTGCTTATTATCTGTCAACCCCCGATCAATTTCAGGAATTCTTTTTCGTCAATTTGCTGGGTGCCAAGCCTTCTTGCTTTGACTAATTTGGCCTCACCGACGTTTTCCCCGATGACTAAATAATTTGTTTCCTGGCTGACGGCTGGTTGGAACCGGCCGCCTAGTCCCCGAATCCGCTCGGCGGCCTCTTCTCGACTCATAGATTCAAGAGAGCCCGTAACCACAAAGTTCTTCCCGTTCAGGGGGCCTTTCGGCGGATGGGCTTCTTGCGGCTTGACCCCGGCTTTGTGTAATTTCGCCAGCAATTTTCGATTTCTCGGCTGGGCGAACCACTCGACGATAGACTCGGCTGCTATATCACCGATTCCCTCTACATCACCGAGCTCATCTATGGTTGCGGATTTTAGTCTTTCAAAAGTATGAAAATGATTGGCTAAGTCTATGGCCGTCTGTTCGCCGACGTGCCGGATGCCGAGCGCATAAATGAACCGTTCAAGCACCGGCCGCTTTTTTTCCTGAATGGCTTTCTCGAGTTTGCCGGCAGAGATATCGGCGAATCTTTCGAGCTTAAGCAAATCGACTTTTCTAACCGCAAAAATATCGGCCGGGTCTTTGATTAGACCGGCTTGGATCAGGGCCACTACATTCTTCTCGCCCAGGCCTTCAATATCGAGGGCACTTTTGCTGGCAAAGTGACCGATTTGCTTCCAGGAACGCGATGGGCAAGCGTTGTTCGGGCATCGCCATATGGCTTCGGTTTCCTTTGCTTTAACAAGCTTGGTCCCGCAATCCGGGCAATGGGTCGGCATAACGAACTTCTTCTCGGAGCCAGTACGGAGCTTTCTAAGCGATTCTATCACCTCCGGAATGACATCGCCGGCCTTATGGACTATGACCGTATCGCCAATCCGGATGTCCTTGCGGTGTACTTCTCCCTCATTATGTAAAGTCGCCATTTGAACAGTGCTACCGGCGACTACGACTGGCGCTAGGATAGCTACCGGCGTGGCTGAGCCGGTACGCCCAATGCTGACAAAAATATCTTTAACTTTTGTCGTGGTTTGCTCGGCCGGGTACTTAAAGGCCACAGCCCCTCGCGGCGCTTTACCGACTACGCCCAGCCTTGCTTGCAAGCGGCGATCATTGACTTTTACAACTAAACCATCGGTTCTAAACGGCAAGTCTTTGCGTTTTTCTTCCCATTTTTTGGCAAGTTTTAAGACTTCCTCGACTGCATCAATTTTTTTGGCTTCTTTATTGGCTACCAGACCAAGTTCTCGCAGTGCGCCATAAATGAATTCGTTTGTTGGAACTTCTGACGGGTTCTCTCGCAGCAAGTCGTAGGCATGGAACTGCAGTGGTCGAGCGGCAACCAATTTAGGATTGAGCTGGCGGATAGTACCGGCAGCCAAATTACGCGGGTTGGCAAACTTGGGCAGACCCTGTTTTTCGCGCGTCTTATTTAAATTTTCGAATTGCTCTTTGTACATCACGATTTCGCCGCGGATTTCAGTGCGCCCTGACAGGAATTTTTCGTAACCCTTAGCCTGACGCAACCGAAGCGGCACAGATTCTATGGTGCGGATATTAACCGTCACATCCTCGCCGACAAAACCATTACCACGCGTTATCCCCCGTGACAAAAAACCATCTTCATAGACCAGCGCACAAGCTAAGCCATCCATTTTCAAATCGACAAAAAAATCAAATTTAGAGCCGTTGGCCAATTTACTGATGCGATTAACCCAGGCTTGGAACTCTTCTTCGCCAAAAACGTCATTCAAGCTCAGCATCCGATTGCTATGGCGGATCTGGTTGAACCCAGGCAGAGGCTCGCCAGCTACCCGCTGGGTTGGCGAGTCAGGAGTTACTAATTCCGGACGTTTCTCTTCGATTTGCGCGAGTTCGTGTTTAAGCGAATCGGCGGCTGCCTCTGACATTGTTGACTTGTTCAGTACGTGATAGTTGTAGCGGTACTCGTTTATAAGTTCGCGAAGCTTAGCGGCCCTTTGGGCCATTCCGTCATCCTTACTCATTCAAGTAAGCTCCTGTATAGGCTATAAAGATAAGTGTGGACAAACAGAATCGCTACCATACCTAAGATGTAGAATATCGGCACCACCAGAAAAGAAACAAATAGGATTAGCGGCACTACTACAATTGCCATGGCAACCAGAATGAAAATTGGCAGAAAAGCCACGCGGCGCATCAACGCCCAGCGGCGGTATTTGACCAGGTTCTTAGCGGAACGCAGGGCTTGGCGCGGTTGCATATCCGGTAAGGTTACGATGTAGAGGGCAAAAATCGAACTGCTTATCATATAGAAAGACCAGAGGGCTAAAACGGCGAAGATAAGAATCAGAATCATCGTCAGCAGCGCGCCGGCGTTTAAAACGGTGCTTAGGATGGTGCCAATTACCGGCGTACCAAATGTTAACGGTAGAAGTTGTATAAAAATTACGGCGACTACTAGAAGAAAGGGTATGAGAGGTGACATCGACTGGTAGTAGGCCTGCTTGACTCCGACTTTATTACCCGCCAGGAGTTGCCTAAGGGCCCAGATGATTACCAGGCTTTCCAGAATAATCAAAATGCTTTGTAAAATTGATGCCGTTTGTGAACTACTGGCGCCAGCACTGCCGACCAGCGAACTAAAACCGCCAAGGGCGTTCCAAAAACGGTCGCCGTTTTCCAAGTTGGCTTTTATTTCGGCCACGCTGGTTCCAAGACCACTGATGCCACTGGCAAAGATAATATTTAAAATCAAATAGACCAATACGATACCGCCAAGCGTTTTCCAATAAGTGCGGATGGTGCCAAAAACCTGCCAAGTTAGACGAAAACTACCTGGTAATTTAGTGCGTTTCCGGACCTCTTTTTTAGCGAGCGTCTTTTTTTGACCACGCGTTAGCCTCCGGGTCCGCGACCCTTTTTTCTCTTCTTTCGCCATACCTTAATTATATCTTATTAGCGTCAAGAGCTTTAGCTCTTGACCTAAATAGCCAGCTGGTAAAATTACAAAACCAGCGAGTATTTAAACAGGGATAGAGGACTTATAATTTCATCTCTCTAAGGGCTTTGATTCTTGCCTCAACAGGCGGATGCGTGCTAAAAAGGCCGGCTAAAGTTTTACCCCGTAGAGGATTGGCAAAAAACATATGCGCCGTTGCGGTATTTTGAATACGGGTTTTGCTGCCGTATTTACCGATTTTTTCCAAGGCGTTGGCCAAACCCTCCGGGTATCGGGTGGTCAAGGCGCCGGTAGCATCAGCTAAATACTCGCGGCGGCGACTGATGGCTAATTGCAACAAAATCGCAGCTATAGGGGCTAGAATCACGGCTACTATCGCAAGTACGGCAAAAAGTTGGTTACGATTATTGTCCCGGCCGCCAAATAAAGTGATCCTCCAGAAAAAATCGGCAATCATCGAAATTATACCGACGAGCGCAAAGGCTATGGTGTTAACCCGCATATCGTAATTCTTGATATGCCCAAGCTCGTGAGCTATTACACCCTCAAGTTCATTATCATCCAGAGTTTTTAGCAAACCGGTGGTAGCGCATACAGCCGACTTGTCCGGCTTGCGGCCGGTAGCGAAAGCGTTCAGCGCCGGATCGTCCATTATATAGACTTTTGGCATCGGTAATCCCTCGGTAATAGACAGGTTCTCAACCGTGCGCCAAAGCCTTGGATCGTCCTTTTTCTGGATTTCTTTGGCCCCATTAATAGCTAGTGCCATCTTGGCGCCGGCAAAATAGCTGAAGATAGCATAGCTTAGCGAAAAGAGGCCAATGAAGAAAAGCATCCCGCGATCACCAGTCGCCAGACTGATTACGTAAGCAAATGCCCAGAGCAGCGCCAAAAAGGCAACAAGTAAAATAACGGTTCGCCGCTTGTTGCTGGATATCTGTCCGTACATTATTGAGAGAAGTCGACTTTGACCGGTTCGCTGACTTCTTGGCGCTGGTTCTCTTCAACATCGAAGAATTCGCGTAGCTTAAAGCCCAGCATAGTGGCAAAAAGGTTGTTCGGGAATGTCTGAACCTTGATGTTCAGATCGCGGACAGCGCCGTTGTAAAAACGCCGGGCGGCCTGGATTTTATCTTCGGTATCGGTGACATCCGATTGCAACTGTTGGAAATTCTCTGTAGCGCGCAGTTGCGGATAAGCCTCTGCGACCGCAAACAAGCTTTTTAGTGCCGATTGGAACATGTTATCGGCTTGGGCGGCTTCGCCGACCGTTTTTGCTTTCAAGGCTTCAGTGCGCGCCTTGGTAACCTCCGTGAATACCTGCCGTTCGTGCTTGGCATAGCCCTTGACGGTTTCCACCAGGTTAGGAATCAAATCGTATCGGCGCTTTAACTGTACGGTGATGTCGCTCCAGGCCTCATCAACCCGCACCTTGGCGCGTACCAGACTGTTATAGATATAAATGATAAGCAGAAGCAGTGCTGCGACTATCCCTATGATTACCCACGTCATCTCTCTTTGTCCTTTCTCTTACCCGCCTAAACTTTATTCTAAAGTTTTGGCGGGCGAAGTTTCACCCATAATTATACATCATTAGAGTCAAGAGCTTGCCTCTTGACCTAAATAGCGAGCGGGTATAATTGACTAGCCCGCGAGCATTTGAAAAAAGGTATAGTTATAACCATATGCATCAAGCGAAGCTCTTTGGTTTATTCTTGACTGTAGTTGTTCTTCTATTTGGATCTGGCTACTGGCTATACCAAAGGCCATTACCGGTAGTGCACGCCGAAATTATAATTCCTCAAACTCCAATGAGCACAGCAATCAAATTACCGTGGCCGTCTTACGGCCAAGCCGCGCTGGGAGCTGTTGGATTCGGTGTTTTGGAAAAGAATAACGCCTCTAAGCCAGCGCCTATAGCCAGTATCGCCAAAGCTATCACAGCTCTATCTATACTTAAGCAAAAACCACTGGAACCCGGGCAGCCAGGACCGTTTATCACCATTACTGAAACAGACGTTCAGCTCTATAGCGATTATCTGGCAAAGGATGGTTCGGTATTGCCGGTCAGCGTTGGTCAGCAAATCAGCCAGTACCAGGCGCTTCAGGCTATGATGCTGCCTTCGGCCAACAACATTGCCGATACCGCTACCCACTGGGTTTTTGGCTCGGTTAACAGTTACGTAGAGTATGCCAACCGATTCGTTAAAACGCTTGGGATGATGCAGACAAGCGTAGCTGATGCCAGCGGCTTCTCGCCGAAGACGATTTCGACAGCTGAAGATTTGGTCATTCTTGGAGAGGCCGTGCTGGAAAACCCGGTCTTGTCCAGCATCGTCAACCAAAGCACGGCTAACTTCCCTGGGGTGGGAGAGATTAATAACGTCAACTGGCTGCTGGGTACAGATGGAATTTTGGGTATCAAGACTGGTAATACCGACGAGGCCGGCGGTTGCTACCTGTTTGGTGCCAAACGGACAGTCGCCAACCAATCGGTTACTGTCATCGGAGCTATTTTGGGAGCGCCGACCCGAAACATCGCTATGGGTGATTCACGTAACTTAATCCAGGCCGCCGATACCGGTTTTGAACTGACTACTGCCGTTCGAGCTAATCAGACAATCGGGCAGTATCGCCTACCGTGGGGAGGTACAGTTAATGCTGTGGCGGCGGGCGAGCTTAAAGTGCTTAATTGGAAGGGTGATGCCGTAGTAACGGATACAAATCTATCCGATTTAGCGGTTCAAAACGGCCAAAGTTCTGTCGTCGGCTCAGTTAAAGCCGGCCACGATGTTAAATCAGTTTCCGTGATATTGAGCCAACAGGCACCCGCCCCATCCTGGACCTGGCGCCTCATCCGGTAGTGGTGGGCGAAAGAGGACTTGGTGGGGATGAAAGGACTCGAACCTTCATGGACAAAAGCCCACTACGTCCTGAACGTAGCGCGTCTACCAATTCCGCCACATCCCCACATCTTATTTATTCTAGCGATTTGAGGAACTCTTTACCAATCCCGGATTTTAAATATTTCTCTTTATCTCTGGCTAATGATCGGGAAGCGAAGCTCTCCTTATATAACAGCCTGAAGGGAGCATATGATTTGGTCGTCCTCTCGCGAAGTCTATTATGCTGATGTAGCCGTCTTTCGACATCATTAGATAAACCGACATAAATATAATTTCTTGAAAGACTTTTTATCGCGTAAACAAAATACATAATTACTTAGCGCGCCTGCCTGCCGGCAGGCAGGTCTACCGATTCCGCCATTCGCCCTCTACATCTGTTATTTTACGTCATTCACAGTGTTACTGGCAAGGGAGGCGTGCTATCATAATTAGCAAAAGAGGTTTAGATTATTTTCAGATGAGCAAGGTTTCCCATTATCTCCAGGAGCATCTGCTTGGCGAGGTTACAGACAGTCCTGAGGTAAGAAGGCATTTTTCCCATGATGCCAGCATCTTGCGTTTGGCGCCGGCTATCGTGGTTTATCCACGTACCGAGAGCGATGTTCGTAAAACCGCCCGTTTTTCTTGGCAGTTGGCTAAGCGTGGGCGCATAATGCCGATTACGGCTCGCGGCGGCGGAAGTAATACCTCAGGTTCGGCTATTGGCAGCGGCATCCTGCTCGTCTTCACCGCTCATATGAACAAAATTTTATTGCTTGATGCTAAAAAGGAATTTGTTGTAGTTGAGCCCGGAGCCACATACGATAAGCTAGAGCAGACACTCTATACCCACGGCTTATTTTTACCTCCCTACCCCAGCTCTCAGCATTATGCCAGTATCGGCGGCGGCATAGCCACTAACGCTATCGGTGAAAAATCGGTTAAATACGGCGTGACCGGGCAATATGTCGAGAAGCTAAGGGTCATCTTAGCCAACGGCGAAGCTATTGAAACAGGCCCGCTTAGTAAGCGCGAACTCAACCAGAAGCTAGGCCTTTCAACCTTTGAGGGAGAGGTCTATAGGGCGCTAGATGGTCTTCTGGAAGAAAATTCCGAACTCATCGAACGCGAGAGGTACCGTGTTAGAGCCCTGCGTAACGCAATGGGTTATAACTTGTTTAATGTAAGAAGTAAAAAAGGTTTCGATTTGACTCCTCTTTTTATAGGCTCCCAGGGCACATTAGGCATTGTCACAGAAGCAACACTAGAAGTTGTCTCGCATAACCCAATCACCAGTATGGCTTTGGTAAGCCTTAATGACCTGAACGACCTCCACGAAATTTTACCTGAAGTTCTGAAGCTCAGACCAAGTATTTTCGATATGATAAACCACGCGGCTATTGAATTGGTTTTACGGATTAACCCCAATCAGTTGGCCGGCGTACTGGAAAACCCAACGGCCGCTGTCCATTTATTTATTGAGTTCGATGATATAAAAGAAGGCGACCAGAAAAAAGCTATAAAAAAACTGCAGAAAATATTCAAGAAAATCGATAGCGTGTTCCATTCTGCCACTCATCCTGAGGAGATGGAGCGATATTGGAAAATCCGTCATAGTGTTAGCACCATCCTTACACGTCCGCGTGGCCAATCGAAGGCCGTGCCGGTGGCCGAAGATATCTGTGTGCCGATTACCAGCTTGGTGGAGTTTCTACACAGAGCGACAGAAGTTTATGAAGTCAACGGCTTAACTGCGGCGGCGTGGGGGAACGCCGGCGACGGCGTCGTGCGTATGCAACCGATGTTGGATTTAGGCCAAGTAGGCGATCGGCAAAAACTATACAAAATTTCTGAAGCCATATACGACATAGCCAAGGACTTGGATGGCAGCATCACCGCTGCTGCCGGTGATGGCCGAATCCGTGCACCCTACGTATCTTCTATCTACAGCCCGGAGTTTTACGACTTGATACTAAAGGTTAAGAATATTTTCGACCCTTATGGAATCCTGAATCCAGGGGTAAAAACAGCTTCCGCCGAAGAAGTAAAATCCTTAATGCGCGGCGAATACAACCTTGCGCACCACCACGAACACCTCCCCCGCAGCTGATTGAGTTTGTATCTGTTAAGAGGTATAATTATATCTGTTCTACAAAAACGCAACATCGGGTCTAGTTGCGTTTTTGAGAGGAGCAATATAGCGCCAAGCCGATCCTTTTGCCGCACAGGCAAAACGAGGCAGGCGCGTTAATTGCGACGAAGGGCGAGTGGCGGAACCCGGTAGACGCGCTACCTTGAGGTGGTAGTGGGAGCAATCCTGTGGAGGTTCAAATCCTCTCTCGCCCACCAGGGCGCTTAGCTCAGCTGGCTAGAGCATCTCGTTTACACCGAGGAGGTCGGGGGTTCAAGTCCCTCAGCGCCCACCATAATTGATAGAATGTAGCTACGGCGCTTTAGCTCAGTTGGTAGAGCAGAGGCTTGAAGAGCCTTGTGTCCTCGGTTCGAGTCCGAGAGGCGCCACCATCCTTCGCATAAAGCTACGGATGGCAAGCCATATTTTGTCAACGCCAAAGCGGGCCTGCCCGCCGAAGCCTTGGCGTAGGCGGGTGTAGCTCAGTTGTTTAGAGCGCTTCCTTGCCAAGGAAGAGGCCAGGGGTTAGAGTCCCCTCACCCGCACCA
>JBBDKW010000006.1:0-35421 GCA_040879175.1 Saccharimonadales bacterium (SeqCode) | reverse complement strand
TTTGTTTTCTTGCCCCGTTACTTTTCAGGGTGAGAGCAGTCTGTAATCAGATTGCGAGAACGCCTGTAAATGTAAGGGGGTGTTTTCGGCTTTTTATTTTTAGTTTTTGTTAGATTTAGCCGTACCTTAGATTTTCAAGCTTAAGCGTGAAATTGTCAATCTGGAAAGCTGTGAAAAACCAAAAGTTTTCCACAGCTAGCACACTGGCGCATCCCAAGAATATTATCCCGCTAACACAATTGCTAATCGGCCAATGAATATTTATGCTAGAGTTTCTATATGCCCGCCAGTTATAGACCGAGAGAAAAAAGCGCTTTGATTTTTATCCTTAAAGGGCTAATCCCCTATTCCAAAGAGAACGTAATGCTCGCCTTTAAACCTAATCAATTCTTTAACGAACTAGAAAAAATCTCACGCTACAAGAGGAGAACTCTGGAGCTTGCCATGCGCGAAGCTGAGAGGAAGAAGCTCATTGAAAGAAATACAAAAATAGTAAGATTAACAGAGAAAGGAAAAAGTAGAGTTAGGCCCTTTGTGGCCGAACACCTACCTAATAACGGAAGGTTGATGGTAATTTTTGACATACCGGAGGAGATAAAAGTGGCCAGAGCGAGGTTCAGACGGGCGCTACGCGCCTGGCAATTCGAAAAAGTCCAACAAAGTGTTTGGGTTACATCCTATGATCATCGCAGGTCGGTTAATGAACTGGTGGCAGAGATGGGCCTTGAGGAATTTGTTCAACTCTATGAATGCGCCGCAATTTAGATCATAATACATACTTTTTAATTGGTCGATGAATATTTGTGGTGGGATCTGATGGAGGCGTTTTCGTTGCTTTATATCTGGCTGATATTAGGTTATTTGTGTTATACGGATTTTGGTGAGCTTCTGTCTGTGGCCGCGGCGTTTATGCACGCGCTTTTTGGCCTTGTAGCGTATAGCTGTTACCTTATCCTGTTTGACTATTTGTTCTACTACATCCGCTTTGACTTGTACTCCTCCGACAGTCGGAGCGCCTACAGATGTTTTTTCACCTGCAATCACCATTAGAGCCTCAAAAACGGCATTTTTAGCCGGATCGAGCAACTCAATCTCCAACTCCTCGCCTTCGGCGACCAAATACTGCTTACCACCGGTAGATATAACTGCTTTTTTGGCTGATATTTGCGCCATAACTTAAAGAGCTTAACAGATATGAGCCCTTTTGAAAAGCCTACTTAGCTGCCTTTTGCAGCGAGATTTCGACCTTCTGGCCCTCTACATCAACGGTTTCAGAGTAACTTCCCTTACCTGTCAGCTCACCTTTGGCCAAAGTTTCAGCAAAGATTGTGTCTTTGAATTTCAAGGCCGCGACGATTACTTCTTTAGAGGTGCTTTCGATCCGCAGATGAATCCTGTCGTCCACTTTCAGTCCGACCTTTTTACGGGCGCTTTGTACGTGACGTACCAGCTCACGCATCAGGCCCTCCTGTCTTAATTCATCTGTTATCTTGGTGTCCAGATCTATAAGCTTGGTCTTTGATTCGTCCAGCACTTTGACGTTTAACTCTTCTTTGATGATGTCGTGATAAGCTTCGTCGACTTTAGGTAGATTCAGCGTTCCTAGAGGCTGTCTGACTTTGATGCCGGCTGCCGCTCTTTGGGCCAGTCCTTCGGCTATATAAGCCCTAACATTTTTCATACCATCTAGCGCTTTAGTGCTAGCTTTATCCGGCTTGGGCCAATCTGTTAGATGTACTGAATCTGGCTCTTTTAAGCCTTTGGTAAGCTCACGCCAAATCTCGTCTGAGATAAGTGGCGCCCAAGGCGCCAAAAGCTGGCAAATCCGGCTTAAGACGTAGTGCAACGTGGCATACGCTTGCTCTTTATCTTTATCATTCTCGCTCTTCCAGAAACGCCTACGCGAGCGACGGATATACCAGTTAGACAGATCGTCAATCAGTTCAAACACTGGCAAAATGCTATGCGCTATCTTGTAGTTGTCGGCGCTTTTAGTAGAGGCTCTTACAGTTTCGCTTAGCCGAGAGATTATCCATTGGTCCAAGATGTTATTTGAGTTTGGCGCCTCCAGCTTTTTTGGCATCCAGCCGTCAACATCGGCATAGGTTTTGAAGAAGTGGAAACTGTTAGTCAGCGTATCAAGCACATTTCGGCGCAAATCACGCATACCATCCCTATCGAAGCGCATATAGTCGGCCGTCTCAGTCGCCTGGGTGCTCGATAACAGATACAGTCGCCAAGCGTCGGCACCTTCATCGTCAAAGACATCTTCGGTCGGCGGGTAGTTACGCAGCCGCTTGGACAGTTTCTGGCCGTCGGCCGCCAGGATGATGCCGTTGACAATAACGTTCTTGAATGCCGGCTGGTCGAATAAGATGGCGGCGATTACGTGCTGCACATAAAACCACAGTCTTGTTTGGTCCAGACCTTCGGTGATGAAATCTGCCGGGAAAGTTTTGGCAAATAACTCCTTATTTTCGAATGGATAATGCCATTGGGCAACCGGCATTGAGCCGCTCTCGAACCAGCAATCGAGTACGGCCTCTACGCGCTTGTATGTTTTACCGTCCTTTTTGATGGTAATTTCATCTATAAACGGCCGGTGCAGATCGATGGCCGCCCCGCCCTCTTTTGCTGCCAACGTTGTATCGGCTAAATCCTCCAGTTCTTTGATTGAGCCAACAACGATATAGTCGTTCTGGTCATCAACGTTCTGCCAAATCGGCATCGGTGCACCCCAGTAGCGGTTGCGAGAAATCGCCCAGTCCCGGGCACCTTCCAGCCATTTGCCAAAGCGGCCGGTCTTGATATGCGCCGGCACCCAGTTGATGTCTTCGGCGGTTTTGACCAGCTTATCCCTAACCTTGCTGACCTCTACGAACCAGCTGGAGCTGGCAGAATACATCAGCGGCGTATCGCAGCGCCAGCAGAACGGGTAGGTGTGCTCGGCGGTTTCGGCAGCGAAAATGCGGTTTTGGCGTGTTAAGTCAGCGATGATGTGGCGATCGGCCTCTTTGAAGAAGAGGCCGATCGCGTCTTTGGGACCGAAAATCAGCTGGCCGCTGGCATTGACACTTTCGATAAGCGGTAAGTCCTCTTTTAAGCCAAGCTCCAGATCTGTCTCTCCGTATCGCGGCGCCACGTGTAAAATACCTGTTCCGTCTTCTAAGCTGACGTTTTTATCACTAAAGACCTGGTGGACGTTTTTAATCTGTTCCTCGCTGAATTTGCCTTCTGGTAAGGGGTAGAGCGGCTCGTAGCGCAATCCGGCCAACTCTTTTCCTTTGACCGTCTTAGAGACGCTGTAATCGCGAGAACGCAGTTCAAGCTCTGATAGGCGGCTACGAGCCAAAATCAGCTCTGAGGCCTCTGATTTGAGCTTAACGTAAGCGTAATCAGCCTTGGGGTCGACCGCCAGCGCGGCGTTGGCTGGTAGCGTCCATGGTGTGGTCGTCCAGGCCAGCAGTTTGGTATGCGGATCGTCTTTGAGTGGAAAAAGCACGAACACCGATGGATCTGGCACGTTATCTTTGTATCCCTCATTCAGTTCGAAGTTGGACAGTGGCGTCTCACAGCGTGGGCAATAAGGTGTTGATTTGAGCCCGCGGTATAGCAATCCCTTCTCATGAATCTGCTTTAAAACCCACCAAACGCTCTCGGTGTAGTCGGTATCAACGGTGGCATAATAGTTTTCATAATCGCTCCAGCGGCCGATGCGGGCCAAGAAATCTTCCCACTCGGCCTTGTAGCGGAAGATTGACTCGCGGCAGGCGGCATTGAATTTCTCAAGCCCCAAGTCTAAAATCTGCTTCTTGCCGGACACGCCGAATTCTTTTTCAACATCGTACTCTACCGGCAGACCATGAGTGTCCCAGCCGTTGCGCCGCGGCACATAGTAGCCGCGCATAGTTTTATAGCGCAGCATCGAGTCTTTGATGGCCGTGACCAACGAATGGCCGAAGTGCGGCAGGCCATTAGCGAACGGCGGGCCGTCGTTAAAGGCAAAATAATCACTACCGGCTCGCCGTTCGACACTTTTTGCAAAAGTATTTTCCTTCTCCCAGGCTGCCAGTATTTTTCCTTCGGCCAATGCGGTAGCCGATTTTTTAGAATCGCTCACGATGGTATTGATTTTAACAGAGAGAAGGTTTAGCGGCTAGCCGCTAACAGCTGGGCTCTGGCCAGGTCTCGCTCAAAATTAGGCAGATAAGCATCAACTTCGTCCATCAGCGGCATCATCGGCGCCTGCCACATTTTTTGCAATACACCGTCCGGACCGATAATTAGGATAGCCGGGTAGCGCACCGCGTCATAAAGTTTGGCCAATTCGGCGCCCTCGACACTGTCCAAGCTGACTTTTTCCAAGTCTTTTCCCTTAAAGCGCCGGAAATCATGCACATAGTCTTCGACTATGCCGGCGTGCTCGCTCCTTGGGTGGTACAAAATCACAGCTCTCATATAACCATTCTAGCAGGAATTAGGACAGTTTTGTGCCCTATTCGACTACGATGGTCAGGCGGTATCGGCTGTCGCTGGGATTGGACTCATCGTGCAGTTTGAAGCTGCCGGTGGTTTCGAAAAAGAAGCTTAGTGAATCGCCCGGCTGCAGAGCAATCGAGGAGTCAAAATCAGTGATCGAGTCGTGGGCCGGGTGCGGGTCGGCAGCCACCTGGTGCGCAACCGAGTCGTTGTTGGTCCAAGCAACCTGGTCGCCAGCTTTGATAGAAATTGTGGCCGGTACAAAGCCGCTGCTGGTTATTGAAACTGCGCCGGTTTTGATAGCTGTCGGCGCCGAGCTAAGCCGGCGATTGTAGTTCGTCAGCAAGATTGATAAATCTGTAATGTTAATGCTGCCACTGCCGTTAATATCAAATGCCAGATTAGTGGTGCCAAATTTTGAAAGCAGTATTGACAAATCAACTACGTTGACGACGCTGTCGTTGTTAAGATCACCCGGCAGGTTGGGGTTTGGTGCGGCAAAGCTGCGGTAGATGGCATAGCCGCCGATAATTGCAAATAACAGTGCGAATATAGTTAATTGCCATCCGGAAAGTCGGCTGGTTCTTCTATGTGCCTTCTTGGCTGTATGATTAGTCGCCATTCGTAATTAAAACCCGCTCAGTTAAGTATTGACTCAGGCAGTGGCCTAAGTCAATATTAAGCTTAAGTGTTATGCACCGTCTAACAAAAATTTTTCTAACTTGTCTGGTCTGCTCAGCTCTGGCGTTGCAGGCTTTGCGCGTGGCGCCGGCTATGGCTGCCGGCGCCACGCTTTATCTTTCACCGGGCAGCGGCAGTGTGGCCAACGGCAGTAATTTAGTTGTGAAGGTTTATGAAGACAGCGGCAGCACGCAGGTCAATGCCGTCCAGGCAAACCTAACCTACCCCACCAATCTTTTATCTTATGTCAGCTACGCGTCCTCTTCAGCCTTTAGTATCGAAGCTGAAAATCCCAGCGGCAACACCGGCTCTTTGCGCTTTGCCCGCGGCTCCATTGCTGCCAGAACCGGCGCCCAGTTGGTGGTGACCATCACTTTCCGGGCGGTCGCCAGCAGTGGCACGGCCAATGTTAGCTTTTCCTCGGGCTCTTCGGTCAATGCAGCCGATGGTTCCGGCACCAATATTCTTTCCGGGACAAACGGTGGCAAATACACGCTATCAAAAGCAGCTGCGACTTCGTCTGGCAGCTCCGGCTCATCCTCTTCGGCTGCCAAAGGCGATAAAACGGCGCCAAAAATTTCTGATATCAAGGTTGCTGTTATTACCGACACCAGCGCGCTAATCAGCTGGAAAACGTCAGAGCCGGCTACATCTGAAATCAGCTACGGCGAAGATACCAAGCACCAGATTTCAACCACCGACACCCAGCTGATGACCGATCATCAGATTACCATTGGTTTCGGAGTTTTAGCGGCCGGGACGACTTATTATTTCAAAGTTAAGAGTACCGACGCTGCCGGCAATAAGGCTGAGAGTAAGGATTTGACCTTCCGCACCACCGGTGTCAGCCCACAGGATGATAACGCCCAGCCCGCCGACAGTAAAAAGGGCTTCTACCTGGCTGCCGGCGCTGCAGCCCTGCTTGCCGCCACTGCCGGTTCGGCCCTGTTAATCAAAAGGCGACGCGCCCGGACAGAACTGAAAAAGCACTTTCCAGACTCCGATAACAACAGCAATCCCACTCCACCGTCCCCTCCAAGCAGCGGTCCCACTATCATCTACCCCACCAACAAAACCTAGCCTTATATTGAACGCGAGCATATTGGCGAAGAAGAATCAATCGAAGTGCAGCCCGACCCCGCCAGTAAAAAGGTCGCAGGCGGGGCCGGCGCGAAACGTTCTTCTGAGCTAATTTGCGAGCGACCGCTAGCTGCAACCGGTGGTGCTGCCGCAGGCGGTGCAAACGTAACAGCTGCCGGAGCGCATAGTTTGGTTGCCGCAGTTGTAGCACAGCGGCGCGGCGCTATCCCGGACAACCGTTTTCTTCGTCTCAGTTTCAGCCGGCTTATCAGCTGGCGGATCATCGGTGACGTTCGGAAGATCGGCTGTGCTGGCGGCAATGGTGGTCATAGCCTCACTGACGGCTGCCTCGGCTTCGGCCAATGTCTCTATAGCCTGCTCGACTGAAGTTTCCGAGGCCTCAGTCTCCGTCTCAGATAGAAAGCTAGTCTGGCCTTTGGGTATATCATCTATGTTGACCAAGCCAACTTCTAGTTGTTCGTCAAATGACAGGTATGTTTTGCCCAAACGTCGGAAGATGTAATCGATCAGCGAGCTGGCGGTGCGAATATCCGGATCATCGGTGATACCGGCCGGCGCAAAGCTGGTGTTGGTAAAGCTACGGACTAGCTTTGTAAGCGGTACTCCATACTGCAGGCTGTAGCTAATAGAAGTGGCGAAGGCATCCATTACACCCCGGAGCGTTGAACCTTGCTTGGAGATACTGATGAATAGTTCGCCGGCTCGGCCGTCATCATATTCGCCGACCGTAAAGTAGCCACGGCTACCGGCGACGGTAAACTTAAATGTTTTGGAACTACGTACTCTTGGTAGCTCCTCACGAAGACCGTTATGCATCTTGACAGTCTCGGCGCTTGCGCTCGGGGCTCCGGCTGAAACTTCGGAGGCGGCGGTAGTTTCAGCATCAGCTTTTTTGGCCATAGAAAGCGGCTGGGCGACTTTGGAATTGTCGCGGTAAATGGCCACGGCTTTGAGCCCCATTTTCCACGAATCCAGGTGCAGTTGCTCAACGTCTTCTACCGTCACTTCAGCCGGCATATTGATGGTTTTAGAAATCGCACCGGACAGGAACGGCTGGACCGCCGCCATCATTTTGACATGTCCTAGGTAGTGGATAGCGTTGTCGCCCATACTACAAGCAAAAACCGGTAAATGGTCGTTTTTAAGGTGTGGTGCCCTAACTATTGTCTTTTCTACATCAATATAGTTGACTATGTCATCAATCTGCGATGGGTTGTAGCCCAATGTTTTGAGGGCTCTTGGAACGGTCTGGTTGACGATGCTCATAGTGCCGCCGCCAACCAATTTTTTGACCTTCACTAGGCCTAAGTCCGGCTCAATTCCGGTAGTGTCGCAGTCCATCATCAAACCGATGGTGCCGGTCGGTGCCAGCAAGGACGCCTGGCTGTTGCGCACGCCGTAAAGTTCGGACAGTTCCACTGCCTCGTCCCACGAACTGGCGGCGGCACTAAGCAGCTCCTCAGACACTAATGACGGGTCGATTTTCTTAACTTCGGCGCGGTGCATCCTCAGCACTTCGTTCATCGCCTGGCGGTCTTTGTCGTAACCGGCAAACGGGCCGACCTTGCGGGCCAGTTTAGCGCTCGTGGCATAAGAGTGGCCGGTCATCAAGGCCGTAATGGCTGCGGCTTGGGCGTGGCCTTCGTCGGAGTCATACGGTAAGCCTTGGGCCATCAGCAGCGCCCCTAAGTTAGCATAGCCCAGCCCCAGTTCGCGGTAGGCCCGGGCGTTTTTGGTAATCTTCTCGGTCGGATATTCGGAGTAGCCCACCAGTATCTCTTGGGCTGTAAACACCAGCTCTACGGTATGCTTAAAGGTCTCAATGTCAAAGCCGCCGCCGTCTTTGAGGAACTTAAGCAGGTTGATGCTGGCTAGGTTGCAGGCCGAATTATCCAGATGCATATACTCGCTACAGGGGTTAGAGGCGTTGATTCGGCCGGCGTTAGGCGTCGTATGCCAGCGGTTGATGGTGCTGTCGAATTGCATACCGGGGTCGGCGCATTCCCAGGCGGCCTCGGCAATCTGGCGGAAAATGTCGCGGGCTTTGACTGTCTTAAGCTTTTTACCGGTGGTCACCGCCTTCAGATCCCAGTCTTCGCCGTTTTCGACCGCCTCCATAAACTCATCTGTTACGCGCACCGAATTGTTGGCGTTCTGATACTGCACCGAGTAGCTGTCTTTGCCGTCCAAATCCATATCGTAGCCGGCCTCGGCCAGCACGCGTTGTTTGCGCTCTTCAATGGCCTTGCACCAGATAAAATCCTCAACATCCGGGTGGTTGGCGTTCATAATCACCATCTTAGCCGCCCGGCGGGTCTTGCCGCCGCTCTTGATTGCCCCGGCGCTAGCATCGGCGCCGCGCATAAAGCTTAAGGGCCCGGAAGCCGTACCAGCGCTTTTACCGAGTGGTTCAAGTGAGCTGCGTAGCGAGCTGACGTTGATCCCGGAACCCGAGCCGCCTTTGAAAATCATCCCTTCTTCTCTGTACCAGTTAAGGATGGCCGGCATTGTATCTTCGACCGCCAAGATGAAGCAGGCGCTGGCCTGCTGGGCGCGGTTCGGTGCGCCGATATTGAACCACACCGGCGAGTTAAAGGCTGCTCGCTGGGTGGCCAAAACGTACTTTAACTCTTCTCGGAAGTCCTCGGTCTCGGCCTCGGAGTCAAAATAACCCTCCTGCACGCCGGTACGGGTGATGGTATCAACCACCCTGTCAATCAGTTGTTTTAGCGAACTCTCGCGCTCTTTGGTGCCGGGAGTACCGGTGAAATACTTCTGGGCAACGATGTTGATGGCATTCAGACTCCAGCCTTCCGGAAACTCCACGCCCTTTTGCTCAAATACAGCCTTGCCGGTGGCCGGATTGGTAATTTGTGAGTCGCGCTTGACCCATTTTAGAGACTCGTAAGCCTTGGTTTTGGGCTTCGTTAGCAATCTCTTAACCGTCAGTTTAGTTGCTTGCGCCATTTTAGTTCCCCTCTCCTTTTAGTTGTTGTTTAAGGTTTTTGTTTAGAGCTAGCCGGAGATGCAAGCAGCTCTCTCGACTGCTTACACCACCCTGTGCTCCTCTAGATGCTTCCAATATATGTAAATTAAGCACCTAAAGCAACATAGTAGCCGTCTTTTTGACCTAAATCAGTGGGCTTTTTCGCTCTTGGAGCGCGGCCGCTTTGGATGCTTGGCCTTGCGGATGCGCGAAAGTTCGCGTTCAAACCCCGATATATCGCGGAAGCTGCGGTAAACGCTGGCAAAACGTACGTAGGCCACTTCGTTGAGTTTGGGTAGCTCGCTCATCACTAGCTCGCCGATGTCAACCGAGCTGATTTCCGGTTCGCCGCGGGCATACAGCTCGCGTTCCAGCCGACCGGCAAAGTCCTCAAGTTGGACGCCGGTAACGGTTGTCTTCTCAACGGCCCGCTGCAGCCCAGCCAGTAGCTTTTCGCGGCTAAATAGCTCGCGGGTGCCGCCACGTTTTACTACTATCAAGTGCGGGCGCTCTAGACGCTCATAGGTGGTGAAGCGGTAACCGCAAGTCAGGCATTCGCGACGGCGTCTGACAGCGTCGCCATCGGCGACGTCCCTTGATTCAACTACTTTGCTATCGGTTGCACCGCACTGCTGACAACGCATCTACCTTACCTCTGATTCTTTACCCCATTGCTTTTCAGAGTGAGAGCAGTCTGCAATCAGATTGCGAGAACACCTGTAAAGCAATGGGGTATATCTGTTAGTCAATGTACTGTCACCGTATGTAGTGTTCGTGAAGATAATATTAACCCCACCCATAGCGCTAATGCAAGAAATTTGTGGTGTAGTTTTCACAAGAGTCTGAGCCAATTAACTCTTTGGTTATTTATTCTTGTCAGATGAGTCAGATTTATCCTCAGGCTCGGGTTCGATATCAACCGGCTCTTCGTCTTCATCATCCTGTCGGTCATTACTGTCAGTGTCATTGCTCTTCTTTTTTCGCCTAAAACGGCGGAGAAACGAAGGTGTTTCGTATTTTTCCTCTTCTTCGGCTTTGTCTCTGTCGCTGGTGTTGCCATCGTCAGACAGAGCCCAGATGTTAGGTGCTTCCTCGGCATGGAAGTCTTCGACATGGGCGGCCATTCCCTCTTTGAGCTCCAAGTCGAGGTTCTTCATACTTTCTTCATCCACCTGCCCGACGGCGGCGGCCTGGGGTTCGACGATTCGCCGTTGCACTCGGGCGCCGGTGCGCTCCGGGCTGGTGAAGTAAGCTTCATCAAAGCCGGTAGCCACTACGGTAACAATGATTTCGCCCTCCAAATCAGGGTTGATGGTAGCGCCGAAGATGATGTTGGCTTCGGCGTCGGCCGCCGCCGTGATGGTCTCGGCCACGGTGTTAATTTCGTGCATCGACATATCCAGCCCGCCGATGACGTTGAACAGGATACCGCGGGCCCCATCGATAGAAATCTCTAGTAGGGGCGATGAAATGGCCTGCTGGGCGGCCTCGATAGCCCGGTTTTCGCCCGAGGCCCGGCCAATACCCATAAGCGAGCTGCCGGCATCAGCCATAATGGTCTTGACATCGGCAAAATCGAGGTTTACCAGGCCATGGACCGTAATTAAGTCGGATATGCCTTGAACACCTTGCCGCAGCACGTCATCAGCCACCTTGAAGGCCTCGAGCAACGGCGTGCGCCTATCAATTGTTTGAAGCAGCTTATCGTTGGGAATGGTGATTAATGTATCGACGTAGTGGCGTAGCTTTTCAATGGCTGTTTCGGCGTTACGGCGGCGTTTTTCGCCCTCGAAAGCAAACGGTTTGGTGGCAAAACCGACCACCAGAGCACCGGCGGCTTTGGCGGCTTCAGCCACCAACGGCCCGGCTCCCGAGCCGGTGCCGCCACCGGCGCCAAAGGTAACGAATATCATATCGGCGTCAGCGACGGCCTTGGTAATATCTTCTTTTGACTCTTCGGCCGAGCGCCGTCCCAGTTCGGGATCAGCCCCAGCACCTAAGCCTTTGGTGGTTTTCTGCCCAATATGGACTTTGTCGTTGGCATTGGAATGGTGCAAGGCCTGGGCATCGGCATTAACGGCTACAAATTCGACACCGGTTACGCCGGCATCCACCATCCGGTTAATGGCGGCGCCTCCGGCGCCGCCGACTCCCACAACTTTTATCCGGGCAAAAGTCTCGATCGGCGGCTCAACGGCTTTAGGCATTAATCACTCCTCTTAAGTAACTTTAGTCAATTATACGTGAGACTTGTGCCCGGGTGCAACAAAAATACTCAGGCTTTTACAACGTGATGTAAAAGATTGTTCAAATCGACATTAACAGATAAGAGTCGCTCGCACACTAGTTCAGAAGAGCGTAAAAGGAAATTCTTCTTCGCCAATATGCTTGCTCTAGCGTTCGAGTACCTCAATCTCTATTATTTATTGCGCCACGGAAGCGCGAAATGTTAAGGTTATCGAACATTTCGTGACCCCTAAGTGCTAAGAAATAATAGAGGTTAGGGTGTCCTAGCGGCGGCGGACTCGGCGCCAAAGGCCGCCAAGATTCAGGTTCATTGACGATAACAATCCTGGGCCGGACTCATCAAACATTCCGTGCTGTGGCGGGCCAAGCAGCATATCGAGCAGCATAAGACCGACTGCCGGTGCGTATGCCAACTCGTCCATTCCGTCAACGACCTTTGGCAGATGTTTCCAGCTGCCCAGACGGGCGGGGAGCTCCAGGGTCTCTTTGGTAAAATCGACCAGGCCCGGCAGATGGGCGCTGCCACCAACCAAAACTACGCCGCCAGGCAGTTTACGCGAGCGACGGATTTTTTTGAATTCCCTATCGACAAACTCCAAAATCTCTTCCACCCGCGCCTCAACAATCTGGCGCATCATATCCCGGTCAAAACGCAGCTCTTCGCCTTTATGCACAAAGCTAGTTTCGCCGCTGACTTTTCTACTTAGGCTGGCGTGCTTGATTTTTACAAGTTCGGCCACGTCGAGGTCGGTCTTTAAGACTATGGCCAAATCGTTGGTTATATGAGTGCCGCCCATTGGGATAACGGCGATGTGCTCGACTTCGCCGTCTTCTATAACTACCACGTTGGTGGTGGCGGCACCGATGTCGATTATAGCCACGCCGGCGTCTTTCATCTTGCGGTCGAGCACCGCTTCAGCGGCGGCTAGAGAGGTTACAGTGCGGTGGGAAGGACGCAGTTCGGCCTTGGCAAATACCTGCTCTAAACTCTTCAGCGCAGGTGTGGAGGCCACCAATATGTGCGTATCAACTTCTAGGCGCACGCCGTGCATCCCAACCGGGTCTTTGATGTTTTCCTGCCCGTCTAAACGGTAGTTTTTGGCAAAAACCTGGATTATGTCCTTGTTTGGCGGCAACTGGACAATAGTGGCGGCGTCTTCAACGCGCATGCGGTCCTCGACTGTAATCTGTCGATCTGGATTAGAAACGGCTATCACGCCCTTTGAATTGAGGCCTTGGACGTGCGAGCCGTTGATGTTAATAGTCGCTTGTTTAATCTCCCGGCCGGAAATCCTTTCGGCCTCTGTTACAGTCTTAATTACAGCCTCGGCTACCTCATCAATGTGGGCGACGTTGCCCTTGCGCATACCGTTGTTTTCGGCACTTGAAACAGCAATAATACTAGGTGTTTGGGCATCGCCGGCCAACTCACCCACTACGCAACGTGCGGCCGTAGTACCGACATCTACGCCTACAAAATAAGAAAATTTCTCTTCTTTCATACTTTTTGTTTACTGTTCATTGTTTGTTGCTTTTTGTCTATTGCAGTATAACGCTTACGCTGCCTTGCAAGCAAGCCAGCTCATTGAACATTTTTACATTGCACAATCGCACATTTATTTGACCGTTTTAAATTTGGCCATTGTTAAATGACTAAATGTTAAATAGATGCTAAATGTTACCTGTTAAATGGTAGATGCGTGGTTACAGAGAAGTTAATATCTCAGCACCCTTGTCTGTAACCACGATGGTGTGTTCGAAGTGGGCGGCGGTCGAGCCGTCGTGAATTACCACCGTCCAGCCGTCTGTGGCGATTTCTATCTGCCAATCACCGAGTGATGCCATCGGCTCAATGCATATCGTCATACCGGTGCTAAGGACAGGCCCGGTACCAGCAACGCCATAATTAGGAATGTTAGGTGATTCGTGGACCTTATCGCCTACGCCGTGGCCAACCAAATCGCGGATCACGCCAAGCTTATGCTGCTCGAGGACTTTTTGTATGGCGGCGCTGATGTCACCCACCCGCGTGCCGTCGCCTTTTAGCGCGTCTATTCCAGCTTCTAGGGCTTCTTTGGTACCACCGAGCAGGCGTTTTATATCTGGTGGCGGGTTTTGACCGACAAAGACCGTGCGGGCGCTATCGGTTATCAAGCCTTTGTAAACAACGCCAAAGTCCAGGCCGACTACATCGCCTTCTTTAATAACTTTCTTGAGTGAAGGTACCCCATGTACTAGTTCCTTATTTATAGACACGCACATCACGTGCGGAAAATCCTCGTGCATCAAAAACGACGGTTGGCCACCGAGTGATTTGATCTCTTTGGCTGCTATGTCGGCCAGCCCTTGACTGCTTATACCCGGCGTAATTTTTCGCTCAAGCAAATCGAGCACGGTGGCCAGCATCTGGCCGCCTTCGCGCATAGCTTCGATTTCTTTATCCGACTTTGGCCTCAACTTTGCCTTCCAAAACGCGCCAAATTTGCTGCTCTACAATGTCCGACGACCACTCGCCGTCCACCTCATTTACTGTAAAATTGTGGGATCGTAAATAATTCAGTACCGGCGTGGTTATCGAGTCAAACTGCCTGAATCTTTCAGAAATAATATCCTCTTCATCGTCTTCGCGGCCGCGTTTTAACAACCGCTCCATAGCCGTACGCCTGGAAACTACAAGGTGGATAATGGCTGTTAGTTTAATCTTCCCTGTATTGACTTTTTCTATTAGCCACTCGGCTTGGCCAATTGAACGCGGAGCGCCATCGAGTATGAATTCCTTGTTAATAGTATCGATCTTTTCCAGCTCGGGTTCTAAGATCGAAAGGGTCGCCTGGTCGTCCAGCAAGTTACCGGCCGTTATCAGTTTGTTCCATTCAGGGTTGTTTTTGTCTTTGATTAGACGGCTGGTCGAAATGTATGGGCAATGAAGTTTGGCGATGAGTCGACTGGCCTGCTCGCTTTTGCCGGAGCCTACAACACCAAATAGAATTATCATTTTTAGCCTAGTTTTTCTTTGACCAGCCGGGCGATGGTAGCGCCATCGGCGCCAGCACCCAATTTGGCTTTAACGGTACCGATGATTCTGCCCATATCGGCTATGGTCGGTGATTCTATCTTAGTCATTTCCTCTTCTACGGCTGCCGCAATCTGTGCTTCGTCCATCTGTTCCGGTAAATAGGCATCAATTATAGCCTTCTCGGCCAGTTCGGCCTCAGCCCGTTCGTTATTGCCACCTTTCTTATAAAGTTCGGCTGCCTCGGCGCGCTTTTTTGACTCACGGGTTAAGACTTTTTGAATCTGTTCATCGTTCAAGCCGCTTTCTTTGGCGCCCAGAGCTATAGTTTCGTTAAGGATGGCGCTTTTAAGACCGCGCAGCGTCTCAACTTTAGGCTTATCGCCAGCTAAGAGCACGGTTTTTAAATCGCTCTCTATCTTTTCCTGCATAGGGTCTATCGTCCCAGCTTAAGTTTTTTAATTTTGGCGGCTCTGCGTTCGCGCCGCACAATTGCTCTCAGCCGGCGGTCGCGCTTGGTTGGCGGCTTCTCAAAAAACTGGACCATTTTGGCATTTGTCAAAACGCCGGCCTGCTGGACTTTGCGGTTAAAACGCCGTAGTAGGTTCTCGACAGATTCGCCGGAATCCTTCTTAGTAACAGTAATCATATCCGCCATATTGTAATTTAACAGATGTAAAAAAGCAAACTGATTACTGCGGCCTCAAGCCTTGGGCTCGGCGCTGGTTAGCCGCCCGTTGGGACTTCAGAACAATGCTTTGCAGCTCTTTAAATATCGGGAAGTGCTTGTTGGTGTAGTAAATCTTGGTGTTGCTTTGGCGTTCGCTTATCAAAAAACCGATTTTTTCAAGCCTCTTCAGCTCACGCTGGATGTTGCCGGCATCTTCGCGAATCAGCTTAGCTAGACCCCTTACATGGGTCTTAAAATCAGGATATTTGGCATAGACCACAATTATCTTGCGCCGCACACGACTAGTAATAAACGTATCTAGCATAAACACCTCATTGTTGTTCGCACAACGTCTGCGTGTAGTATAAAACACAGCTTACTGACTTTGCAAGTCAGCTAGCAAGGATACAAGATATAGGACCCTTGTGTCCTCGAGCGCGATGGGCACCGGTCCTTTGGCTGGGATTCGGTCTCATCAACTGGATGCTGAACAGGCGGTACACCGTCAGTTTCTCGGACGATGTCATGATGGTCTTAATTGGACTAATGGGCCTGGCAACGACCATCTATGTCCGGCTCGATTAACGTAAGCCTCCTCAGACGGGCGGGAGCACCGATGACTTCCGCCCATAGCGCCCTTCGGGGCGCTTTTTTCTTTGGTAAATGATAAATAAATGTTAAATGGCAATTGGCAAATGCCTGCCCCGTACCAAAACCTGAGTGGAGTAGTCGGTAATCGGATTATGGAGCGTCAAGTTTTGGGTATCGGGGTAAAATGTAACTATGCGCTACTACGAGGTGCTTGTGGCCGATAGTCGCTATCGAAGTGATGAACCGCTGACATATTCTTACGAAAAGAAGTTGACGCCTGGTCACGTTGTTACGGTAACTGTGCGCAACCGCGTAGTAACCGGTTTCGTACTTGGAGAGGTGAATAAGCCTGGCTTTACCACCAAGCCTATCAAAAACACTCTCAGCTTACATCTGCTGCCTGAGCACTGCCTTCAGCTAGCCAAATGGCTTAAAGATTATTACAAAAGCTCGCTCGGAGAGGCTCTCCGCCTATTCGCGCCTTCGGCACCGGTGCTCAGAGCCTTTGTGCTGGATGAAAAGCAGCTAATTGACCAAAATATCGAGCTCGAATTGCATCTGGAGCAACCTCTAACGAATGACCAGAAAAGGGCTCTATTGGATATTAGTCAGTCAAAAACCACCACAATGCTGCTGCACGGCGACACTGGAACGGGTAAAACACGAGTTTATTTGGATTTAGCCCGAGAGACTCTCGATTCCAGACGCTCGGTGCTGATGTTAACACCAGAAATCGCTCTCACCAGCCAGTTGGAGCACATATTTGCCTCGCAGCTCACCTACCCTATTTACGTTTTGCATTCGCAGCTGACACCGGCCAAGCGCAAAAAAATCTGGCTGGCAATACTGGAGTCGAGCGGACCGGTGGTAGTCATCGGCCCCCGTTCTGTGTTGTTTAGTCCGATCCGCCATCCGGGGTTGATTATCTTAGATGAAGCCCACGAGCCAAGCTACAAACAAGAGCAAAGCCCGCGCTACCATGCCGGACGGGTGGCCAGTCAGCTGGGCGCCATAACTGGTGCTAAAGTTGTTCTGGGAACAGCTACGCCATCTGTTACAGATTACTATTTGGCCACCCAACACAAAGCTGTCAGCCGGATGACGCAATCGGCCATAGCCAGCAGCTTCAGCCAGCCGGAAGTGCAAGCTGTTGATACTAAAGACCGAACAAATTTTAGAAAAGACCCATACCTCTCCAACCAGCTGATTGATACTATTAATTCTACTTTGTCGGTTAAAAAACAGGTGATGATTTATCTAAACCGGCGCGGCTCGGCACGGTTGATTCTATGCAATGTCTGCGGTTGGCAGGCGCTTTGCC
The DNA here is from genome assembly GCA_040879175.1 of Saccharimonadales bacterium (SeqCode). Taxonomy (GTDB): domain Bacteria; phylum Patescibacteriota; class Saccharimonadia; order Saccharimonadales; family UBA10212; genus 2-01-FULL-49-22. The sequence goes on along the minus strand of JBBDKW010000006.1, from coordinate 18,332 downwards.
CAAATTGTGACATCCCGCTGGTTTACCATAGCGACGAACACATAACGCGTTGCCATATCTGCGGTTATAAAACGCCGCCGCCGATTGCCTGCCCCATGTGCAACAATCCGGACATTATATATAAAAGTATCGGCACCAAGGCGCTGATAGAGTCTGTGGCTAAGCTATTCCCGGAGTACCGCGTGCAGCGCTTCGATAGCGATAATGTTAGCGGCGAACGTATACACGAGCTATACCATCGCCTACGCCAAGGCGAGATTGACATATTGGTGGGCACTCAACTGTTGGCTAAGGGTTTTGACTTGCCTAAGCTTGGGTTAGTGGGAATCGTGGCAGCTGAAACATCGATGGCGTTACCCGATTACACCTCTGAGGAGAGGTCTTTTCAGCTACTTTATCAAGTTATGGGAAGAGTTGGCCGCGGCCACGGCCACGGCCAAGTTGTCATACAGACCTATGATCCGGGTAACCCGGTAGTACGGGCCGCCATTGACCGGAATTACCAAAAATTCTATCAACACAGCCTAAAACAACGCCAGGATTTCAGATTTCCGCCGTTTAGTTATTTACTAAAGTTGGTTTGCCGCCGGGCGACCAACAGTGGTGCGCAAAAGGCGGCTGAAAATCTAGCAAAAGCACTGGTTGCACAGCAACTGCCGGTTGAAACCGTCGGGCCGACGCCCAGTTTTTATGGGCGCCGTGGGCGATATTATTACTGGCAGTTGGTTGTGAAAAGCAAACAGCGTGACCACCTGCTTAAACTCGCCGAACTAGTCCCAGCCAACTGGGTGATAGACCTCGACCCCAGCGATTTGCTGTAGTAAACCAATTTACCATTAACCATTTTCCATTTACCGATTAAGTATCATTTAGGCATTAGCAAAGACGTTCTTTTGGTAAATGGTATCTGGTAAATAATTTGGCTAATGTGAATTTGGTAAATTGGCTAATACCTCTGGATGGTCAAAATAACAGAGGCAAGTTATACTCTCTGTAATGTCTAGCAAAGACCTGATTATCACGCTACCCAACGAACGCCTTAGGCAGAGGTCGCAGCGTGTGGCAGTGGTGACCGACAAAGTCCGCAAAGTCATAGGCGCCATGAAGGCCGCCACGCTCGATTGGGAAGCCACCCGCCCGCACGAAGTCGGCGTGGCTCTGGCCGCCATTCAAATCGATAAACCCTACCGCATTATCATCGTTAGAAATAATTTTGAGGATAAAAAAGACAGAACTTTCAGTGTCTTGATAAATCCGGAGGTTGTGAAGCTGGAGGGCGAAATCAAAGAGGACTACGAAGGTTGTTTGAGCGTGGCAGATATCTACGGTAAGGTACCGCGACATAGCAAGGTGCGTATCAGGGCCCTCAATGAGGAGGGTCATCCCATCCGCATCCGCGCCGAAGGCTTTTTGGCCCGCATCTTGCAGCACGAAACCGACCATACCGTTGGCAAAATGTTTGTCGATTATATTAAAGATAGGCCCGAAGCCTTTTTTAAACTAACGCCCGAAGGAAAGTTGGAAAACCTGCCCTATGAAAGCCTCCAAAAAACTGGTATTTTTCGGGACTGAAGACTTCAGCGCCCCATCATTGCAAAAGCTGCTGGACAGTGGCTGGCCGGTCTTAGCCGTGGTTACCAAGCCCGATAGCCCTTCCGGCCGTGGGCAAAGAACCAGCCCACCGAAGGTTAAACAGATAGTCGAGAGGCATAAAATCTTAGTTTTACAGCCCCAGAAGGTCGCCGAAATCAATACTGAGGTCAGCAAACTCAAGCCGGATTTAGGTGTTTTAGTGGCCTACGGTATGATAATCCCGCAAAGTACAATCGATTTATTCCCAGGTGGCATCATCAATGCCCATCCTTCTATGCTGCCCAAATACCGCGGCCCTTCGCCAATCGAAGCGGCGATTTTAAATGGCGATAAAGAAACCGGAATTTCGCTGATGCGCCTAACGGCTGGCATGGACGAAGGCCCGGTATATGACCAGAAACGAGTTGAGCTTACCGAAACTGAAAATCGGCCGCAGATGTACAAAAAGCTAGCTGAATTGAGCTCCGATTTCCTTCTGGAAAAATTAGAGGCCATAGCCGAAGGCTGGCTGACACCTAAACCGCAGGTTGATGCCGAGGCAACCTATACAAATCTGCTGAAAAAGGAAGATGGCGTGATGGATTTTGGCCAGCCGGCGGAGGTCTTAGAAAGACAAGTACGGGCCTACGCCGGCTGGCCAAAAAGCCAAGCCCAAATTTTCGGCCGTGAAGTAATTATTACCAAAACGCGTGTGGCCAAAGACGAAAAAGACGGCTACTTAGTTATAAAATGCCTGCCTACCGGCAGGCAGGCCAACCCAAGTTATTTAGAGATTTTGGAGCTGATTGGTCCCTCGGGCAAATCTATGTCTGGGGCTGACTTTCAGAGGGGCTATTCCCACCCACTTCCTTCATAGTGGCTTCGATAATCTGCGGCGCTTGGGTTTTGATTTCGCTTTTTAGTTTCTCCAACTCGTCGGCCACTACCTTTTTATAATCCGGGAAGTTGGTTTCCAGCCATTTAAGCGCACCAGCTTCGTCGTTACGGTCGATAAAACCTTCGAACTCATCTAGCTGGGCATCGGTCATTTGTTCGGCCAGCCGCATGCCGACCCTAAGCTCTAAGGTTTCATAAATATGAGCCAGCATCTTGTTCTTCTCATTCGCCGGCAGATCCCCAAGCCCAAGTTCTTTTAGTAAATTGTCATCTAATTGGAACACTTATTCGCCCTCCCAGCTATTTAAACCAGTATAACGCAATAATGGAACTGCATTCAAAATTACCCTAGAAGATTTTTGGGCATTTTAAAGTCGTAGCCTATTCTTAAGTGACGGGCATCGGCCCAAGATAGACCGTTGAGATCAAGTACTTTTTGTGTAGTTTCGTGTATTTGTGAATTGGTAGGCTTGGCCGCCTAAAGTTTTCGTTGCAAAGTCTGGCGGGTGAAGAGTTCGATGCGGTCGCCTTCGGCGAGGCTCAGCTTGGATTCGGTTTTAAGGTTGATGCCGCACATCTGGCCCTCGTTAACTTCTTTAACATCAGTCGGCCCACTTTTGAGGTTCGTTACTTCTAAATTGTCGGCTATCAGCTCTTTGTCGCGGTAAACACGAGCCAACGCCGGTAGAGACAGCTTACCTTTGCTAACTTCGCCGCCGGCGATAGTTTCAGTCTTAGAAGTTTTGAATATGCCTTTGACAATTAGCCGGCCAAGTCCTTCTTCTATGACTTCGGGCGCCAACAATGCTTCGAGTTCTTTTTTAACGTTGTCGATTAGCTCATAAATTACGTTAAACAGTCGCACTGGCACACGGTCACGCTGGGCGATCTGCTTGACGGCCGATGGCAGTTCGACATTAAAGCCATAAATTACCGCGTTAGAAGTAGTTGCCGTATGGACATCTGATTCAGTTATTACACCCACGCCCGAACTCACAACCCGCACCGCCACCTCTTCCGTACCCAAGGCCTTTAGGCTGTCAATAACAGATGTCAGTGAGCCCTGCACGTCGGCTTTGACTACCACATTAAACTCTGTGAGCTGGCTTTTCTGACTGATAATGCGCAGCAGCTCGCTGCCGGTCGTGGCCGCCGATTTACCGTCGCCTGCCCTCTCGCTGGCAGCTTCGGCGGCTTTAATACGCGCTTCCTTTTCCGTAGGCCAGGCATCGAACTCGTCGCCAAAATCCGGTAAATCACGCAAGCCCGTAATAATTACCGGCATCGACGGACCGGCTTTTTCCAATTGTTCGCCGTTTGTATTCTCGACGGTCCTTATCTTTGCGTACGTCGCGCCAACCCGCACAAAATCGCCGGGTTTAAGTGCTCCTTGCTCAACCAGTGCTACGGCTACGCGGCCTTTACCCTTCTCCATATGCGATTCAATGACAATCCCGGACGCCGGACCGCTGTGGTCGGCTTTGAGTTCCTCAACATCTGCAACCAGTAGAATCATATCCAGCAGCTCGGGAATCCCCTGTTTGGTATTGGCCGACACCGGCAAAACAATGGTTTCGCCGCCCCAATCCTCGGGCGTTAAATCATTTTCGGATAGCTGCTGCTTAATTAGGTTAATATCAGCATTCGGCTTATCCATTTTGCTGGCCGCAACGATAATTTTGACTCCTGCTCCCCGCGCAAAACGAATGGCTTCCAGCGTTTGCGGCTTTATACCTTCGTCGGCCGCCACCACCAAAACAGCCAGGTCTGTCAGTCGGGCACCGTGCTCGCGCAAAGCCGCAAACGCCTCGTGCCCCGGCGTGTCCAGGAATGTAACGTAGCGGTCGTTATGTTTTATCTGAAAAGCACTTAGGTGCTGGGTGATACCGCCAGCTTCATCTTTGGTGATTTCTGTCTCTCTGATGGCGTCCAAAAGCGAAGTTTTGCCGTGGTCAACGTGCCCCATCAAGGCGATTACCGGCGGTCGCGGCTCGGCCGCTTTGGAAACTTCACGCTTCGGCCGAGCCGCGACCTCGGTCCGCTGACGTTTTGCTAACTCAACATCCAAGTCTTTGAGCTCGCCAACGATTATCTGTGCCGTATCAAAATCAATCTTTTCGTTAACTGTCGCCATTATCCCGTTTTTCAGGAGTTCGGCAATTAGTTTGGAAACCGGCAAATCGAGCAGTTCCGCCAGTTGGCCAACGGTGATGGTCTCTTCGAGTTCGATAATCTTGGGCATTGAACCGCTCTCCTGTCACGCATTTCTACTTAACTTTAGTCTTACTGGCCTTGAGCTTAACGTCTTTCAGGCTTAAGGCAATCTTCCGGTTTTCGGTATCAATTTCCAGCACCTTAAACTGTTTACGCTCGTTGAGTTTGAACAGTTTTTCCGGATCTATGGAGTCATCATCACCCATTTCGGAGACGTGCACCAGCGCCTCAACGGCGGGTGAAAGCTGCACAAAGGCGCCAAAAGGTGTAATCCGGGTGATTTTACCTTCGGTAATCTCGCCTTTTTTGAACTTTTTAACCTCTTCCAGCCACGGGTCTTCGCTCATCTGTTTGATACTCAAACTTAGGCGGTCTTTATCAATGGCGATGATTTTGGCCTTGATTTTCTCGCCCACTTTGACGTAGTTGCGCGGGTCTTCTACCCGTTCCCACGACAGCTCCGAAATATGTACTAACCCTTCGATGCCGTCAACGTTCACGAACGCGCCAAAATCAATCACGCCGGTTACCACACCCTCGACCACGTCGCCGACTTTAAGTTTCTCGAGCTTGGACTGCATATCGCCTCGTGCGGCCTCTTTTTCGGAGAAAATCAACTTGTTATCTTTGCGGCTGACGTCCAAGATGCGTACCCGCAGCGTGGTGCCAACCAAAGCGTTGAGTTTAGTCAAAATTTCGTCTTTATCAGAGTCTGACACGCGCGGATAGTGCTCGGCCGAGAGCTGGCTGACGGGCAAGAATCCACGAATGCCTTCCAGCTCAATCAGCAGGCCGCCGCGGTTGGCGCTATAGGCACTAACGTCTACGATTTCCTGCTCATTGAATAGCCGTTCAAGCTCACTCCAGCCGCGGTCTTTGCTGGCGCGTTTCATAGAAAGCAGCGCGTAGCCGTCGTCCATCTCTGGCTCGATGACGCTGGTAGTTATATTTTCGCCTTCGGCCAATGAGCTGGAGCCGACCTCGCGGCGAAAAATCACGCCCATACCGTTAGGGCCCAAATCGACCCAAACCTCGTGCTTGCGCACCGAGCTGACAACGCCTTCAACGACGTCGCCGGCTTTGATTTTCCCAACATCATAGGTTGCCAACAGTTCATCCATCGTCAAATTTTTGGCACTGGCTTTTGGCATTAATTAAGTAACTCCCTTCGACACCGATAGACCGGCGGTTTTTCCGCTAAAACCTTTAAAGTTTATAAAGCAGATTGCTTTTATTGTAAGGTGTAATTCTTCTTTTGTCCAGCTTGCTATACTGTTTGTATATGCTTTTTCTGGGGATTGATGTAGGGGCAACCAAGACTTTATTGGCGGTCTTTTCCAAGAATGGTAAACTGCTCCACGAACAAAAAATCGTCACAAATCATAAATATGACCAGTTTTTGGCCGACTTGCAGAAGGCTCTGAAGACCGAGGAATTTAAAAATTACAAGATAGCGGCTGCCGGCTGCGCTATTCCGGGTAAGGTAGACCGCTCAGCCGGTGTGGGGCTAACCTTTGGCAACCTGTTTTGGCGGAATGTTCCGATAGCAAGTGATGTCGGGAAAATTGTCGGTAAAGACGTTTTTTTGGAGAACGACGCCAACCTGGCTGGGCTGTTTGAAGCTCAAGCTCATAAACAGTACAAGAAGGTGCTTTATCTAACCTTAAGCACCGGCATCGGCGGCGGATTTATGGTGGATGGTAAGATAGATCCGGCCTTTGCTGATGCCGAAGTCGGCCATATGGTGCTGGAGCACGAAGGCAAACTTAAGAAATGGGAAGATTTTGCGTCTGGCCGGGCGCTTGTTGAACGTTTTGGTAAAAAGGCCGAGCAGTTAGATAACCCTTTTGCCTGGAAAACCTATGCCAGGGATGTGGCCCGCGGATTGGACGTCCTGTTGGCAGTTTTGCAGCCAGACGTTGTGATTTTTGGCGGCGGCGTGGGCGCGTATCTGGAGAAGTTCGCTCACCCGCTACAAGACGAGCTTAAAAAATTTAGCAACAATATGGTGCCGATTCCGCCTATAATAAAAGGTGATAGGGCCGAGGAGGCCGTAATATACGGGTGTTATGAATACATTAAACAAAAGCTTGACTAAATCCTTTATCGCTCAGTTGCGCAAGGACTTTCCGGAGTTTACATTCCAGCCGGGCTCCCAAGACCATTGGTCGCCTAAGGCTAACACCATAACTTATAAATCCAGCGCTTCCTTAGAAGAAATCCAGTATGGTGTGCTGCACGAACTGGCCCATGCCCAGCTTGGGCATATCAATTATCATAATGATTTTGAGCTTATCAAGCTTGAAAGCTTAGCCTGGGAGCTGGCCGCCAAAATCGGCAAAAAATACGCTGTTAAAATTGGCCAGGATCACATCCAGGATTGCTTAGACACCTATCGCGATTGGCTGCACGCCCGCAGCCGCTGTCCCACCTGCGGTGTGCACGTTTTGCAAAAAGACCCTTACCATTACCGCTGTTTCAACTGCCACACTGAGTGGAAAGTTACCAGCGGCCGCTTCGTCCGCCCCTACCGACTAAAGCTGGGCTAACGGCTAAAGTAAAAATTTGTTAGTTATCTACCTTTTCTATTCTCTCCTAATTTTCTGCACTTCGTGTCTGATCGGACATATTTTGTAGGTTTCGATTTTGGGTTAGGTATGTATTGCTAGGCCTATGAACAAAAAATCCTAGGAATTCCTAGGATTTTTTGCAGTCTCTGACAGACCTTTAGGCACTTCGGCGCCGAGTGATACGGCCTGATGGACCGCGTCGGCTCTTTAAGCCGCCTTTGCGACCAGCAACTCGGGCCAGGTCGCGATTAGCGTAAAAGCCGCCAGTGTGGCCAGCTTTACCGCCCATAGCACCAATACGGGCGTAAAAATCCCTGCCGTACTTGGTTTTATTGGTAGCAGCAGCCTTAGCGCCGCCTAGTCGTGTTCCTGCCATGGTACACCTCCTTATATTTAGTACTCCACCTTGCCCACCTAAACTTCCAAAGAAACTTTGGCGGGCGAGCCGAAATAAAAAGAGGGCTTCTTACCCTCTTTCTTTCCGAAACTATGCTTATGGTATCATTTTAAAGTTTTTATGTCAATAGCTGAGCCTACAAAGTACTTATAGCGATTTTCACACTCATTCCGTTTTTGCTTATTAGGCACAAGTGTGCTATAATAGTACCAATATATGCCAAAACAGACAGATGCAAGCGGAAAATTAGCCTTTGAGGCTCCGGAACCTCAGTATATTTCTGAAGTCGAGGTCTTTGAAATTCCCTTAACCGACGAGCGCCTGCATAAGCCTTGGGAGCTGCGCCTTTATGCCGCCGAGCTAGTGAAGCAAAGAATCGGCGATGAAGCCCAAATCACCTCTCTTAAGGTCAAGAAACCCCGTCTTGCACGTAAGACTTTAGCCAGATTTAAGCAGCAAGAACCCTGTGCCCGCCTGTTCGTGACCATAAAATTCTAACTCGCCTAGTCTTTCTTCCGAACGCGTCGCCAACTCGATGTATCTGTTGCTTAAAAACAGGCTCGCTGCGGAACTCCTCAGGATTAGTCCTCAGAGCTAACTCTCAGAGTATAGTCGCCGGCCTTAAAGTCTTCGCAGAGCTGCTTGCATCCACCAATGAAGTCTTTGAACTCGGGCGTTTGCCGCCAACTATTGACTGCTTCAGGGTTTTCCCATGAGCCAAAAGATAGAAAATGGCGTGGATTAGCGGTTTCTTGAATAAGGTAAAAGTCGCCACTGCCGGAGGTGTTTTTAGCACTCCACTGAGCAAACTCCTTCCAGCGGCGCATAAACTCTTCCTCCTTCCCCTCCTGAACTAGCCAATTTCCAGAAGTATACGTTTGCTTGACAGCCATTTGTAACCCTCCAAATTATCTATTTTTGATTATACTCCTCGAACGCCACCTCTTTTGCTCCTTTTTAGACTTTGACGATAGATCCTTTCGCTCTTGCAAATTTGATGTTAGCTTTGTACTCATCGAGTAGTTTTGCTAGTTTCTTTGGAGCCTGCACTTCTTGTCTAAGGACATCATTCACCAGCTGCTCTTGGTATTGCCTTTCGGACGGAGATAAAACAGCATCCTCGGCCGCCTGATGTATAACGAAATCCTTAAGTTCAGTGGCACTGGTTTTCATTTTTATTTTTGCTTAACAATGTAATTATAGCACAAGGGCCTTAAAAAGTCAACCTAGCCTCTAGCCCTCCGATTGTGTAGTTACTTTGTGGCAAGATACCAGATGGACAGCAAAATAAGTGAGGCGATGGCCATGTCGATAAGCCGGATGGTACGGGGCTTGAGTTTAGAGTATTTTTCGGGGAGCTGATTGGCGAAAATAAATTCCCAGACAATGAATCCCAGCAAGAAAACCCAGCCCGCAATCACGATAACTTTCACTTTTTAAGAATAGCATGATACCGACGCTAACTTACCTCGACTCTATTGCCTTTCCACCTCCCAGCGTATAATTCAGTGAGGAGGAAGCATGAAGGAGCCAAAGTATAGTCCTGGTTCATGGGTGGTATTTAAGTTGGAAAGGGGTGGGGCATTCGGTCGAATTCTAGGCGGTAATTATACTGACGATTCAGGTTGGATCTACTACGTAGAAAACGTCTCGAACAAAGAAAACCCCTTATTTACTGTTGCCGAAGTTGATATAACCGCAAAGTCTGACGGCGGCGGCTGGGCCAAAATCTAGCCCAAAACGTCCGAAGTCTACCCCCTTTCCCCCTCCGAGCGTATAATTTTACTAATGAAGCCAGTTGTTCGAGTAGACGATATGAAGTGGTTGATAACTAAATCAACGACTGGGAACAGAATGGTAGTGCCACTCTGCCCCCAGCATGACCTTCGACTCAATCCCGTTCAGCCAACACAGCGCAATCCATATGGAGGCAATACAAAGGGACGACGATCGCAAGCACGTCAAATGAAGTGTGCTGAAGGACCGCACTTCATCGATATCCCTCGAGAGTTTGGAAATCAAGAACAGTACGTTTTGGACCGGATCGATGCACTTACATTCAAAAAAATGGAGGTTCTTAATCTTGATGATGAAGCCATACCTGTTGCAGAGAAAGAATTAAAGGATAAAGATAGCCCGTATTGGGTAAAGGCTAAGGTCACTGAATCGAAGTCAGGGACCCGTTTAGTTATATGGGCAGGCGACCGGCTCAAGAAGAATAAGGCTCAGCTCTTCGTAGAGCCCGAAATAAAAAAGCTAGGTTTTGATCAAAATGATACGCATCCATCAGATGTGTTCGCAAAAGTGGAAGTGACATTTGCAGATGGTGTAAAAACAAAAATAGAGAAGAGTAGTAAATAGTGGGGGGTGAGCAGTCCGAGCAAAAATCGCACTTTTTGCTCGGCGCTATGAGAGGGGGAGAACCCCTCTCATAGTAGAAAAGCCGCCCTTGCGGGCAGGATATACTTGCTATTTTATTATATTTATGGTAATATATAGTTTATGAATCACGAAAGAAAAATTTTTGCTGTTGACTCGGACGGCAATACTGAGGCTACAGAGGTGCCAATATCACCTGATAGCGTAGGTGTAAAATTACATAGAGGCCAGAGGGGTATAGAGTACCAATACCCCAATGGTTCGCATTACTTTGTTGATGCTAGTGGCCAAAGAGTTTACGACGTAGTAAAAGATGAATGGACAGATCTACCTGCGGGGCAATCTCCTCAAGAGTATATCGATTCGTTAAAGCCTGAGTAAAGAATTTGATAAAAAGAAGCCCCTCCTTTCAGAGGGGCTCCCTATAACTTGGCCTCGTGCTATTTTCCCAGAGCCAAAAGCTCCAGTATTGTAACCGATGCTGGGCTTAACTTCCGAGTTCGGCATGGTATCGGGTGTTTCCCCAGTTCCATGGAGACCAACTTGGATTTTGCATCGCTCCGGTGCAAAACCCAGGCCGGCATCCATGAAATAGCACAAATTTGTTGTTAAGCGAACGACGATAGCAGCCAAATTATAGATGGCCACCAACAGCTAGTCATACCATTAGAGTTTACCGATTATAAATAGTCGGAACTCTAACGGCATTAAATGTACGTGCTTTGTGTGCTCTCGCAAGAGACACAAAGCAGTTGCCAGATTGCACACGTTTTGAGGCGTGTGTGATCTGGTCACAAAAAGTCAATTGGCCGTTAGTACACCTCGGCTGAACACGTTACCGTGCTTACACCTAGTGCCTATCAAACTCGTAGTCTTCGAGCGGCCTATAGGGAAATCTAATCTTGGGGCCAGCTTCGCGCTTAATATGCTTTCAGCGCTTATCTGTTCCGCACTGTAGCTACCCAACAATGCCCTTGGTAGAACAATTGGTACACCAGAGGTGCGTTCGCCGAGGTCCTCTCGTACTGTCGGCAAGTCCCCTCAAATTTCCTAACGTCCACAGCGGATATAAACCGAACTGTCTCACGCACGTAACCATGAGGGACAACCTAGGGTTTTCCCTCATCGCGCCGGCAAAATGGAATACATTTTGTCGGGCTGCTCCTTTTCCTCTGAAAAAGAGCGGTTTTACCCAGTATTACTACTGGCGTGGACTATTTCTTCATCCTTAGCCAAAGTCTTAATAGCTAAGGAGCTGACGTTTGATGGATTACTCCATCTCACCTTACGCTTGATGACTAATCAAGCCTAGGGATCAGTCTCTACGGGATTCCGCTTGTGTAAGCGGACTTACCCTCGGAATTGCCCTCTGAGCGTTCGATAAACTCAGGTAGGGTTTCTCCGATTTTAGTCAGAATTAGCACAATTGATTCGATGTGATCTGTGCTTACTACTTTGCAGTAGTAGAACGCAATGTAATTTACGTTCTGAACCCAGCTCACGTACCACTTTAATGGGCGAACAGCCCAACCCTTGGAAGATGCTCCTCCTCCAGGATGTGATGAGCCGACATCGAGGTGCCAAACAGCGCCGTCTATGTGAACTATTGGGCGCTATAAGCCTGTTATCCCCGGGGTAACTTTTATCCGTTTGCGCTATCGATACCACACTCATGAGCCAAATGGCTCAAAATAGCGGATCACTAACTCCTGCTTTCGCACCTGCTTGGCTTGTCAGCCTCACAGTCAAGCTGGCTTTAAGCGTTTGCACTATCACTACGATTTCCATCCGTAGTTAGCCAACCTTTGAACGCCTCCGGTACTCTTTAGGAGGCAACCGCCCCAGTTAAACTACCCATCAGACACTGTTCTCAAACCGGATAACGGCTCAAGTAAGAATCAAAGATACGCAAGGGTGGTATTTCACCGGCGACTCCACCTGAGCTAGCGCCCAGGCTTCATAGTCTCCCACCTATCCTACACATGCATATCCCCGATCCAATGCCAAACTGCAGTAAAGCTCCACGGGGTCTTTTCGTCCTGCTGCGGACAGACGGCATCTTTACCGTCAATGCACTTTCACCGAGCTCTTCGTCGAGACAGCGTCCATGTCGTTACGCCATTCGTGCGGGTCAGAACTTACCTGACAAGGAATTTCGCTCAAATGTTTTTACGATGTAACGATTACATCCTCCATGTCGCCATGGAGATCGGACTATATCTTCCCCGACTTAATTGTCGAGGTTCGGCGTATAGTCTCTGAGGGTTTTAGATACGCTGTTTACGTCTGTTCGTGTTGGCTGCCAGTTCGCGTATAATCATAAGACCTTCGGAGGTCAGATGTACCTTCTCTTCAATCATATCCATCACTTTGCAAAACACCAAAAAATCCTGGTGTTTTGAAGTGTTAAGAGGATATTTTTCAAAAAATGGGATTATCTTATCTCTTAAATCTACTTTAGATCTTACGCAATATCTGTAAAGGCTTTCGCGGTGGTTATCTTTGCGCTTATTTTCGTATATCCTGCCGCAGCCGAAGAAATCTTGTAGATACTTCAAGCTTAGCAGGCTTTTGGCGCCTTGCGTTACTACAAATTCGGGAAATATTTGCACTCCCGCTTTTGTGGTCGCATTTTTAAAGATACTTACCGAGAAACACCCTTCGCCATCAACGAAACCCGTAATCCACCATGGATCTAATCTTCCCTGCTGATTGTCTGCACGGATCTGTTTGTTACTACTGTTAATGTTTACCATCTAAGGAAACATTCTACCATAGTACAGTCCGATTCTCAGATATTCCAGCATATAGCCGAATTTTCTTCCAAAACCTCTTGACTGAGGTAAACAGAAGGAGGTCTTACACCTCACTAAGGCAACGATTCACCTTAGGACGGTTATAGTTACCGCCGCCGTTCACTGGGGCTTCAGTTCTAGGCGTAATACCTTTCCCCTTAACCTTCCAGCACCGGGCAGGCGTCAGCCCCTATACATCCACTTTCGTGTTAGCAGAGACCTGTGTTTTTGGTAAACAGTCGCATGGACTCCTTAGCTGCGGCCCAGGCTCATCGCAAGCGATGAGCCGGTAGATGGCAGATGGTAGATAGTAGATAGGATATCCTAACTACCAGCTACAAACTACTAACTACCGCTCTTCACCTGTGAAGAGCCCGGGCAGGCCTTATCCCGAAGTTACGGCCGTTGAATTGCCGAGTTCCTTGACGAAGAATCACTCGTTCACCTTGGTCTACTCGACCTGAGCACCTGTGTCGGTTTGCGGTACGGTCGGCGTATGCCACGCGTTTATGGGCTTTTCTGGTCACCGTGTCCGCAGGAATCAGCCCTTGCGGGCCTTTCATTCCCCACTATAACAGTGGGTTAGACGGATATAACCAAGAATCCGCTCCTACATATTCGATGCGCACCCAAAAACAAACATACACCGGTACGGGAATATTAACCCGTTGTCCATCGCCTACGCTGCTGCGCCTCGGCTTAGGACCGACTAACCCTGGGTTGATCATCATGGCCCAGGAAACCTTGCTCTTTCGGTGGGAGAGGTTCTCACTCTCCTTGTGGTTACTCATTCCAGCATTCTCACTTGATAACGCTCCAACATGCCTTACGGCACGCCTTCGGCGCGATATCAACGCTCCTCTACCACTCCCTAAATAAATAGAAAGTTCGCAGCTTCGGTAGTATGCTTAGCCCCGTTACATCTTCCGCGCAGGATCTCTCGATAAGTGAGCTGTTACGCACTCTTTAAATGAATGGCTGCTTCTAAGCCAACATCCTTACTGTCTGAGAAATCCCACCTCGTTTTCCACTTAGCATACATTTAGGGACCTTAGCTGGCGATCTGGGCTGTTTCCCTTTTGAGCGGCGAGCTTAGCCCCGCCGTTCTAACTGCCGTAGTTCCACTATCCGTATTCGTAGTTTGTCAAGGGTGAGTACCATCACTGGCCCCAGCCCAAAACAGAGCTCTACCCCAGATAGTTACCGTACGACGCTAGCCCTAAAGCTATTTCGAGGAGAACCAGCTATCTCCGAGTTCGATTAGCATTTCACCTCTATCCACAGGTCATCCGGGCGTTTTGCAACTCGCTACGGTTCGGCCCTCCACGCGGTTTTACCCGCGCTTCAGCCTGCCCATGGATAGGTCACTCGGTTTCGGGTCTACTAACACACACTAATCGCCCTATTCAGGCTCGCTTTCACTATGCCTCCGCCAAATGGCTTAGGCTTGCATGTGCCAATAACTCGCTGGATCGTTCTACAAAAAGCACGCCATCACGGGCTCGTCGCTGGCGACGAGCCCAATGAATCAATGTCCAATGAACAATGAGCAATGAATGTAAAAAATGTAGCAATGTAACAATGGTTGATTCATTGATGCATTGGCTATTGATCATTCATTGAGCATTGAACATTTGTCGCATTTGTCCATTGGCTCATCGGTAACGATGAGCCCGCTCTGACTCCTTGTACGCACATAATTTCAGGCTCTATTTCACTCCGCTACCCGCGGTTCTTTTCACCTTTCCCTCACGGTACTAGTACACTATCGATCATAAGACATATTTAGCCTTGGAGGGTGGACCCTCCGGTTTCAGTCAGGGTTGCACGTGTCCCGACCTACTCGACACGCCCCGCCTGCTAGAAACTAGCTGGCGGGGCCAGCAATTAATAAGGTTTCCGACGCTTGGCATACCAGGCTATCACTGTCTTTGGCTGGTCTTTCCAGACCATTCTGCTCGCACCGGCCCCGTCATACGACAGGGCTTTTGGAAATTTCTTACCTTACGCAGGCTGGTGGTAGCACCTGCTAGCCATGCGCGGGACTCAGGCTTTGCCAAATCCCCTGCATGGGTAAATTGCTTGTCACAACCCCTTACTTACATTCGTCTACCAACTTATCCACCTAAATTAATAGATGGAAGTAAATAAGGTTTGGGCTGTTCCGCGTTCGCTCGCCACTACTGACGGAATCGTTGTTTACTTTCTCTTCCTCGAGGTACTAAGATGTTTCAGTTCCCCCGGTTACCGCTACATAACCTATGAATTCAGTTATGCGCCGCTGAACATGACTCCAGCGGGGTTTCCCCATTCGGACATCCACGGCTCAAAGCTTGTTAGGCAGCTCCCCGCGGCTTATCGCAGCCAACTACGTCCTTCGTCGGTGTCTTATGTCAAGGCATCCTTTATGTGCGCTTGAGTAACTTTTCATGATTCGTACATCCCTCCTACGCATAAAGCTTCGGAGGGCACTCCATAGCCCAAAGGGCGACGGAGTGTTGACTAGCTGTTGGTGTTCACCTCTCGATTTACTCGAGGTAAACCAACAGCTGTCTGTCGTTTCACCCGCAAAAATTTCGTTAGAAATTTCGGCGGGTTGCTTAACCTACTTGTTAAGTTGCACGCTCACTCTCTCTCCCAGCCACCTTGAACTTATCAAATTGTGGTAAGAGGAATTGAGTAAGCCCAGAATATCCGCGCACGGCGGAACAACTGGCCTAACTCAATATTCGTTCATAGCAAGTACATTTTAGCAACAATAACAGAGGTGGTCAAGCCAAAATCGCTGTAAAAAAGGTTACGTTTTGGCCTCAGTTCCGGCTTGAGAAAATACTGAGAATATGCCAAATTTAGGCTATGAGTCACGAATGTGCCCCGCCGGCTTCCGCCGATATTGCTCAAAACAGTCTAAAACGGATCCGGGAAAAACTAAACAAACCGCTAGCTTTAGCAGCAATGATCGGTGCTTTAGCCGTTCCAGCCGCTCAAGCATCCGAAACCCTAGACAGCGCCGACCATGAGACCGAGTCTTCAGCTTCGATTGGCTATCTAAGCGGCCATGCAATTTCCAAGGACTCTTCTGTCGCCAACGCTGAACTTCGAGCAATAGATGAAACTAATGGCAAGATAATCAGGGTGGTAGTGCCTTATGTCAATGGGAGCGCCGAGGTAAACAACATGTTGCCTGAATTATGTAACCTTGCCCAAGGTGCACTCGAGCACGATCTGGAATTGCAGATAGCTTTCCAGGGGTACTACAAATCACAACCAGGTAAACCAGGCGGAATGGGCTATTTGCCCAGTAGCGCCAACGAAAAGTGGCGTTTCAAAACTATGGTCGTCAACCTATTGTGGAATATTGCGGGCAATGAAAATCCAGATGGCACAAAAGGTTGCGTACCCGAGTTGGAAAAATTAGCAATCAGCCCTTATATCGAGCCGACAAACTCATTAATGAATAAGAGTCAGGTGGTAAAAGGCAAAAAAGTCGCTATCGAGCGTGCAGCGAGTTTATCGAAGTATATCTATGAGCCACTTCACGCCGAAGCCGAGAATCCGGATTTGAACATCGGTGAATTTAGAATTTTTGCCGGCGAAATCGCCACAACCGCACGCCACCGACCATTGGCAACCATTGACGAATTCGGCAAGCATTTGGCCGAAGACGCCATGGACGGCTTCGCTTTTCACTATTATGCTAACGGTGAAGATGCAACGTCTAAAACCCCTGGAGTCAAAACAAACGGAGCTACCATCGAGCAGATAACAGATAAGATTCGTCAGAGGTTTGGCGAAAACGTTCTAATTGTGCTTACTGAGCTAGGAGCAATTGCGGAAACACCAACCTCCAAGGAACATCAATATACAAAGAAACTGCCGCCTAATATGCCGATATTCAAAGGTGACGGCCAGGCGAAATTTTATAATAACGCTATTAAAAAAGCAGTGTGTGCTGGTGTTTCCGAAGTCAGCATATTCCACTATACAGATGATCCGGGGGATGTTCTCAGAACGGGCTTAAGAACCCCCGATGGTGAATTCAAAAAGGGCGTCAAAAAACTCGTAGTCCGGCCACTTGAAGAACTAAAAAGTGCTGAGGAATGTTAATGGTGGAGCGTATCGGATTCGAACCGATGACCCCCACATTGCAAATGTGGTGCTCTAGCCAACTGAGCTAACGCCCCTAAATCTGGTGGGCGACCCTGGATTTGAACCAGGGACCTCTTCATTATCAGTGAAGCGCTCTGACCGCTGAGCTAGCCGCCCTCGATACCAAAATATTAAATAGCAGTGACCCCATAGTATAAAGCTTCGCGTTAACTACGGAGCAAGCGCGCTCCTTGCCCCGCACCAAAACCTGAGCGGAGTAGTCTGTAACCAGATTACGGAGCTTCAAGTTTTTGGTGCTGGGGTAACCAGCTGAGCTACAACCCCTCGTCGCAACTTACACGCTTGCCTCGTTTTGTCTACTGAGCCAAAAGCTTCGGCTTAGCGCTAGGTTGCTCCTCTCAAAAACGCAACTCGCTGCTGATCTTGCGTTTTTGTACGAGAACAGATGTATTTTAGCAAAAAGTGCCTGCTTTTTACAGCAGGCACTTTGCTTGAAAACCAAGTAGTGCAAATCAGAACGTCATTTTTTGGAACTTATCCCATTGATGGAAGCTGCCAAGTTCCAAATGCAGCTTACCGGGATCGACCGTAACTCGAGTAGTCAACTAAAGCTACTCGGTTTAGATATATCTCCCTAGAAAGGAGGTAATCCATCCGCACCTTCCGGTACGGATACCTTGTTACGACTTAACCCCAATCATCGAGTTCACCTTAGGGTCAACAAATGTGACACTTCGGGTGCCCCCGACTTTCATGGTTTGACGGGCGGTGTGTACAAGACCCGAGAACGTATTCACGGCAGTGTGCTGACCTACCATTACTAGCGATTCCGACTTCATACGGGCGGGTTTCAGCCCATAATCCGAACTGGGACCGGCTTTGATGGGATTTGCTCCGCATTGCTGCTTGGCAGCCCTTTGTACCGGCCATTGTAGCGTGTTTGTAGCCCAGGGTGTAAGGGAAATAATGACCTGACATCATCCCCTCCTTCCTCCCCGTTACCGGGGCAGTCTAGCCAGAGAAATTCAACTGACTATAGGGGTTGCGCTCGTTGAGGGACTTAACCCTACATCTCACGACACGAGCTGACGACGGCCATGCATCACCTGTCACCGCGTTCCCGAGGGCACTCTCTCCTTTCGGAGAAATTCGCGGGATGTCAAACCCTGGTAAGGTTCTTCGCTTACCGTCGAATTAAACAACACGCTCCACCGCTTGTGCGGGTCCCCGTCAATTCCTTTATGTTTTAGCCTTGCGGCCGTACTCCACAGGCGGGATGCTTAACGCGTTAGCTTCGCTACTACCAGGGTCGATACTGATAACAGCTAGCATCCATCGTTTACGGCGTGGACTACCGGGGTATCTAATCCCGTTCGCTCCCCACGCTTTCGTGCCTGA
>JBBDKW010000005.1:29383-36854 GCA_040879175.1 Saccharimonadales bacterium (SeqCode) | reverse complement strand
GGTGGTGTTGGGCCTGGTGGAGGTGGAGGCGTTGGACCTGGGGGTGGAGGTGGTGGAGGTGGCGGCGGAACGGGATTCGTTGTAACCGAAGCGGAGTCACTGGCCGAGCCTGTCACATTCGAACATGTCAGAGTGAAGTTATAGACGCGAACAGTATTTAGAGGGCCGGTATTTTGCAGACCGCCGCCAGTTGGCTTGCTTCCGGTCCAACTGGCCAACCCAGCATCGTTGCTAGCCGTACATGAAGTCGCGCCATTGGCAACAGTCCAAGTTAAGTTACTATTGCCGCCAACCGTAACTGATGTGGGGTTGGCGGTCAAAGTCACTACTGGTGCTCGAGGGTTAACCGTAACCGTAGCAGAGTCACTGTTCGATCCGCCGGCGTTTGAGCATGACAGTGTGAATATGTAGCTACGGACACTGTTTAGCGCGCCCGTGCTCTGGCTGCCACCGGCAGCTGATTTTGAACCGGTCCAAGTGGATAAACCGCCGTCGTTACTGGCTGTACACGTTGTAGGGCCAACGGTAGTAACAGTCCATGTTAGTGTGCTGCTACTGCCTACCGTTACGGTTGTTGGATTGGCTGTTAAGTTGACGGTTGGAGCCGGGATGGTATTGGTAAAGAATCCGCAGATCGGTGAATTGGCTATGCTTGTCGGATCCATCAATACATAATTTGACAACCCGGGGTCAGACGGGACAATGATTCGCTTGCAGATGGTGTTGGCTGAGCGAATAGCGTCTTCCGGTATGGAGTTATCCCCGGCATTAATACCGCCGATACCACCTGTAGACACACGGGCTTGTATGCGCTTAACAGCGGTATTAGACTTACCTGTTACATCTATTACGCTTTGAGCTCCCTCAAACTTTACTGCTTCATTGCTGCCATTGTTAGCTTTAATAATTACATCCGCTGTCTTATATATCGGGGTTATGCGGGCTATATAATATGGCACCGAGGTATTTAAGCCGCTAATTACCACATTACAGGCCTTATCCGCCGAACCGTTAAATAAACCGGCTGTATTTTGAGAGCTACAGTTGCCCCTTACGATAGTACCGCTTGGTGAACCATAAGAAACTGAGCCTACCTGTGTACCGCCGGAGCTTGGGTACAAATAGTAGGTGCGGGATTCTGACACTGGTCGCAGCGCTCCGCCTGAACCAACCGGGTAAAGCGTGACCCGCAACACCGGGCGGCGCAGGCCCCAGCTATTTTCGCTGAGGAAGTTAGGGAAAGAAGCTGAGGAATTCTGGCTGCTGGCAGCTGTGGCTTCCCAAGAGAACATTACCTTTAATAAGTTGCCGCTATCGGGCTGCAGCTTGATTACTTGCGAGTTATAGGCCAGAATATTTTGAAACTCCAAATCGCCAGGCACTGGGTCTATAAGTACACAAGTATATTCTGTAGGACCACTAGCTGAAAGCACTTTTTTAGCCTCCAATAGCCCGCTGGGACCAGTCAAAGTATTGCAATCGCTAGCGGTAAGCAACGGGTTCTTTTTGACCTCAGCGATGGCGTCGTTGAGGCCCGATTGGGCGGCGTAATCGGCGGCGGCACCGAGCTGGTTACTGGTGACATTTTGTAACGCTCGGTCCATCAGCCGGGCAAAGCCTAAACTCACAAGAGTAATCAGAATGGTAATAATAAATACCACTATGATAGAGGCGATGCCTTGCTGGTTCTTAAATAGTCTGAAGGCTCGGTCTATCATGGCTGGATGCCTCTTCTGGCGGTCGTCGTAAAGTCGGCCACAAAGCAATAGCGCGAAAAGTTAGATCCCGATTGACATCTTGCATTGGTCGCGTTTGCAGGGCTGGTTAACACCTCATCGTCACCATAAGCGATATACACTCTTAGAGTATATAACGAACCGAGTACCGGTTGAATAGTCAAATTAGACAGACGCATTTTATCACCCAGTAGCTCAGTCGCCGTATTGGCGTTGATGGGTACTGAGTTTGGGTTGGAACAGTTAGCTGAGGTATAAGGTTCTTTAAGAAGCCCGAATCTATACCACCCAGAAGGACTGCCAACGTCTTTATTGTCCTCATCCAGCTCGGAACCTCTTATATAGATATAGCGGTTCTGGCCGGCACAAAAGTACGAGCGAGTCACTGTACCTACCCCGCTTACAAATATTGTTGAGTTCTGCACCGCTATGGTGCTGGTACCGGCATCGTATGATATATCGTTTTTTATACTATTAATTACCTGCTTTGCGGTATCGCTGGTGCGCGTTATGTTAACTCCTTTATGAAATAGCTGGCCGATTTGCAAAAAGCCGGCCAAACTCAATAACAGGAGTATGGAGAAGACAGACGTAGCCACCATAAGTTCAATAACGGTGAAGGCTTTGTTCCCTTTTGATGTGTTCTTAGTTTCTAATAATCTCATCTTCCAAATCCTAGCCCTGTGGCTTGTAATAAAGTATTACGTTATTCTGCCGTCCGGTGCCAACACCGGCCCAAGTTACCTGTACTGTAAATGTGTTCCCTGATTTGGAGATTGCCACATCATAAACCTTATTGTCGTAAGTACGGCAAGTGGAGCTGGATGCAAGGGGTGTTTGGCCATTATCATCGTCAAAGCAGAATTGCCCGTTAGGCAGGCTTCCAACAGTCCCTTTAAGCCCGCGGTCCTTAAGGAACTCAATTTGACCCTGGGCCAAAGATAAGGCCGCTATACGCTCATGTGTATGCTGGCTGGTATGGAATGAGCGGTTAGACAGTGCGTAGGCACCGCCCAAAGCCAGCCCCATTATAGTAATCGCTACCATTACCTCGACGATGGTGTCGCCGGCCTGGTGGCGGCGAAGTAATGTCCACAATTTTAGCTTCATGTGCAACTCTCGAATGCTAATTTAGTATTTATACCGGCAAACGAGGCGTTAACGGCCAGTCTGGCAGTTTCACTGCTGGTTCCGCTTCGGAAGCAGATTGTCCAGCTCCTGATACGCTGATAGGTATACGGACCATTGCCGTTTATCGTTTGTCTAAGTTGAAGGGTGGCAACATCGTTGGTCGGAAAGTCAATGTAGCCAAGAGTCACCAAAGATTGGCCCCCCTGCTCTGTTGAGCCGGAAGACTGTAAGCTATTGTAGAATCCAACTAGTGCCGTCAGTGAGGTGGTGCCAGGATCTCTATATGAATTGACCGATACTATACTCACTCCGAAGGGTAATAAATAAGTTTCGGTCAGGTCGTCCTGATTACCTTGACCCATTATCGCTTCGGGATTCACCCCGGTGCTATTGTCAAAGTTATAAGTTGTGGGCGGGTCGCCGCTTCTAGAAAGACGGCTGCCAAGCACCGTATAGATTCGCAGCTCACGAGGATCCGTATCGCCGACTATCTGCAACGCCTTGCCTAAAAATATACACTTTTCATTGGTGCCTACGCCGGCAGCTACTGCAGTTAGGACCGGTACACCAGACGGTGTATCACAGGAATACTGGCTGGCACCTGGAAATTGGCTGACACCAACGTCGTTGACAACTGATTGGATTTTGGAGTCAATATCCCTCATAGCTTGCGAGAATTCCGTCCTCCCCTGTTTGCCCGCAAAAAGCGCTATAGCAGCAAAAAAGGTGACGAGGCCAACCGCCAGAACGACCATTACTTCAATTATGGTGTAGCCGCCTCTGGCGCTCTGCATACGCCAAGTATAGCATAAGCACAACGGAGTGAATACGGACAATTTACTCTAGTAGGCGGCGGTACCAGTCTATGGGCGTTTGGCCAAATAACAACACGACTCCGGTAGCCAGTATGAGGAAGGGGCCATAGGGTATGTGACTGCCAAATCGTTTACGGCCGGTGGCCAAAGCTGGCAGGGCAACCAATGTACCGAGTACTGAAGCAACGAATATCATAAGCAGGCTTAGGAGCGGGTCAGTCAGTATAGTCCCAGTAATCAGCCCTAAGCGTACGTCACCGTAGCCGATCCACTTGCCAGCCGACGCCACAAAAATTAACCAAAAAAGGCCGCTGGCAACCGCCACCGACAAGGCCCAGGCCACAGCAGCCTGGGCCTTGTCCGGCTCAAAGCTTATCAGGTAGATTAAGCGCCCTGCGACCGCAACAAACAGCGTAGGATATAGGACCTTATTAGGCAGAAGCATCCATTTAAGGTCGTAAATTAACAGGGCCATTAGCCCGACAGATGTCGCCAGCCAGGCAATCAGAAACACCCAATCACCTATGCCATAGACGCCGCCAGGCCAAAAAGCGTAAGAAATTAAAAAAACCGCCGCCGTTGCCAGTTCGATGGCCGGGTACTGCCAAGAAATCGGCTGGCCGCAGTAACGACAATGCCCCCGCAAAAGCAGCCAGCTGAACAGAGGTATTAGATCGCTGGGTGCTAATTCGTGCCTACAATGAGGACAGACGGAGCGACCATGTAAAACGGAGTAGTTGGTAGTTGGTAGTTGGTAGTTGGTAGTTTTCTTAGCTCTCGGCTCTCGGCCCTCGGCCCTTAGCTCCTGCTGGCGGACTCGCCAGACGACTGCGCTGATAAAACTGCCTGCCGATAGGCCTAAGACCGCCAAAATCAACCAAATCATTAGCACTATTATAGTTCATAGTTCGCAGTTTATAGTGAATAGGTTAAGAAACAAAAACGAGCGGCGGCCCGCTCGTTTTTGCGTTCAGTGTTGATATTTTATCCCTGGATAC
This sequence comes from Saccharimonadales bacterium (SeqCode), assembly GCA_040879175.1. GTDB lineage: Bacteria > Patescibacteriota > Saccharimonadia > Saccharimonadales > UBA10212 > 2-01-FULL-49-22. The sequence continues at coordinate 32,174 of JBBDKW010000005.1, read as the reverse complement.
ACTTTTGTTGTGTGCCACCGCTTGTTTCAACCAGGAAAGTCATTGAGAATGCTCTTGCCTGTACCGATAAAGTGTTAGTGCTCGCATTGCACGTAAAGCCCTTGTTCACATTCAATGTGGTTAGCGTTCCCCACTGGTTGTCAGTCCGCAAATTCGTACTTGTAGGCGCAGCCATTATCGCCCAATTTTCGCCACTTAAACTGAGGTCGTTAGGACCGTTACCAACTGTAGATGGTAGGGTTCCGGCGTGGTTAGCAGCATATTCATTTACCAGTCCGGCTAGATGCGCGGCGTCGCTTGTCCTAGAATTATTCCTGGAGTTACGCTGCAGTGCCGGGACAGCCAAGAAGATGATTGCCAGAATTAGACCGGCGATTGCCAGCACAATCATTACTTCTATGATGGTAAAGCCTTGCCTGCCGGCAGGCAGACCCTTGGTTATTTTATTACTATTAGTTTCCATATTTCGGATGCCCCCCTGGGTTTTATTTAGTACGCTTATGTTTACAATAATATTACACCTGTGCAAAAAAGCAACACTTTTACGCACAGGTGTAATAATGCTCAATGGTCAATGCTCAAGGCTCAATGAATAGTCAATAGTCAATGAGGTAGTGGAGTAATGATTCGCTGTAGTATCAGGATGATTTGCTGACATTCATCCTGAAGTCTGAAAAGTTCCAGATCATTTGTAAATTCTTCACATAACTTTAACCAATACAGAGTCTCAGATGCTTCTTTCTTGCTAATTGAGACTTTATTGCGAAAGTCTTTCTTGGAGATCGCGTTCTTTGCTTCTATAAAATTTGCACCAATGCCGGAGGAAGATCGGATAAGTTGGTTGATAATCGGCCTTGATAAGTGGGTAGGGGGTATCGTTTTACTAAAACGCAGAACATCTTTTGCAAATACTAGTGTTCTGTCTCTTAAATCTATTGGTGCATTGACAACATTGCTCATTGAGCATTCATTGTACATTGACACTTAAGCATTGAATATTGCTAGCGGTTTGAGCTAGCGGATGAGGTTCTTACCGGCTAAGCTGTAAATTGGCAGCAAAACGGCGGCCACTATTATTAAAGCGACGATACCTATACAAATCATCAAGATCGGTTCAACTAACGTAGAAATAGATTTTATCTGGTTGTCTACTTCCTTTTCATAGTAATCAGCTACCTTACTGAGCATATCCTGCAGGCTGCCTGATTGTTCGCCGATACGTATCATATTTGGAACCAATTCTAAGAAGTTAGGGTCGCCCGCTAGGGCGTCCGATAGCGCCTTACCGCCTTTTACCTTCTCTGCCGCATCATTAATCGATTTAGAAACATGCACGTTATTGATGGCGCTGGAGGTCGTGCTGAGCATCTTGAGCATTGGTACGCCACTGCCGACCAAAGTTGAAGCGGTGCGGGCAAAACGCGCCATATAAAGTTTCTTAAATAGCGGGCCGATGGGCCACATCTTCATTTTTAATCTGTCAATCACCTGTTTGCCAGGACCGGTGCGCGCCCATCTGGTCGTCAAAAAAGCCCCGGCCCCTAAAATAATCAGCACTAGCCACCAGAAGTCTCTAATAAAGCTGGATACCGCCAACAGCATCCGGGTAAAAATCGGCAGAGATGCTCCCGGGATGCTGTTATACAGGCTTTGAACTTGCGGCAGGACTGTCACCAGCATAAAAGTTACGACGCCAATCATCACCAAGATGACGATAAACGGATAAACCATCGCGCCGCGTACCTTGGATATGATCTCGGCGTCTTTTTCTTGCTGGTTGGCCAAGCGCTCGAGTGATCTATCGAGCGTACCAGAAGTTTCGCCGGCGGCTATCAGGCTTACATAAACGATATCAAAGACTTTTGGGTGCCGTGCTAAAGCATCAGAAAGGGCCGAGCCGGCTTCAACGTCGGTAATAAGCTTGCCGATTACAGCCTGCAGCGATTTATTGCCGGTCTGCCCTCGGACGTGCTCCAAACTTTGCACCAAAGGCAATCCGGCATTAATCAGTGTTGAAAGCTGGCGTGAAAAAATAACCTTCTGCTTGGTTGAGATGCGGCCGAGTATCGCTCCAGCCCCTTTCCTCTCGCCTTTAAGAGTGATGTCCAGCGGCGCCAGTCCTCGTTCCATTAATATCTTGGCAGCCGCTCGTTCGTCTTCGGCCTCGATTTCGGCACTTATTCTTTTACCGCTGGTGCTTTCGCGCGCCGTATAAACATACGTCAACATGGCGAAGTCCTCGCCATGTTGACAGAAGCATGAAGCATGAAGCATGAATTATGGAATTCTTGATTCTTGATTCTTGATTCTTGATTCTGAAAAATGCTCTGCATTTTTCAGCCTCTCATTAGGCGGTCAAGTTCTTCTTGGTCAACCGCAAAGTTGCGTGCCTCGTCATAGCTGATACTACCGCCGTGTATCAGGTTGACAAGCTCACGGTCCATACTTTGCATCCCATATTCGGCACCAGTCTGGATAACGGCCTCCAGCTGATATGACTTGCCTTCGCGAACGATATTACGTACCGCCGGCGTAGCCACCAGGCACTCGGCGGCGGCCCCAACAACGCGACGCTGGAGGTCGCCATCTTCGAGGCGTTACGCTTCCAGGCCGACTTCCGCCGGGCGGCGGTGCTCGCCATACTGCAGATCGCCATCTGCCTGGCGCTACTCATCCCGATCGCCGCTTTCACCCGCCGCTCCGTCGAGGTGCCCTCCACCGGCCTCGGCCCCCGGCGCTCCGACGTCAGGGCGCCGTTCTGGCGCTTTGCCGACCCCGCCATCCTGTCGGT
>JBBDKW010000005.1:0-29373 GCA_040879175.1 Saccharimonadales bacterium (SeqCode) | reverse complement strand
CGCAGCCGAGTGCCGGAATCAACCTTTGTGAGCAGATAGCCATCAAAATATTACCCAGTTGCGCCCTGACTTGGGGTTGCTGATGGGGGCTAAATACATCAACCATTCGATCGATGGTCTGGCTGGCTGAGTTGGTATGTAGCGTAGCAAATACCAGATGGCCGGTTTCGGCAATGGTTATGGCTGCGGCGATGGTTTCCAAATCGCGCATCTCGCCGATAAGCACGACGTCCGGGTCCTCACGCAGCGCCGAACGCAAAGCTGCGGAGAAGCTATATGTATCATAATGCACTTCGCGCTGGGCAATTAGCGATTTTTTGGAACTGTGGGTGTATTCTATGGGGTCCTCTACCGTGATAATATGCTTAGATTCATTGGTGTTAATTTTGTCAATCAAAGCTGCCAGTGTGGTTGATTTGCCCGAGCCGGTGGGTCCTGTAACTAAGACTAGCCCCCTCGGGTAGGTGGTGAAGTTATTTAAGATCTTGGGTAGGCCCAGCTGCTCGACGGTGCGGATTTCGTTAGGAATAAGACGCATAGCAGCGGCCAGGTTGCCACGTTCATGGAAAGCATTAACACGGAAGCGACCCAGGTTGCCGAAGGCGAAGCTGAAATCGAATTCCTTGTCGCGCAGCAGGATTTGCTTTTGCTCCTCGTCAAGCAGTGAAAATATCAGGTTTTCGACCATCTCTTCAGTCAGCGGCACGACACCTTGGATGGGCGTTAATCTGCCGTCGACACGCAACGTCGGCGAGAGACCGACCTGTAAATGCAGGTCTGAAGCTGTCCGTTTGACGACTTCTTCCAGTAACGTCTCGATTTTCAGTTGCTGTTGCATTGCCTACCCCCTATCTCAAGCGTCCATACTGGCCACTCGGTTTACCTCATCCAGAGTTGTCAGACCGGCCAGTGCTTTCAGGTAGCCATCCTGGCGCATACTAACCATTCCCTGGGCGGCCGCGGCCCGTTGGATAGCCGAGCTGGTAGCGTGCTTGAGAATTAAGTCCTGGATGCTCTCTGTCACTTCAAATACCTCGAATAAGCCCATACGACCTTTGTATCCATTTGGATTATCAGGCGTTTGCTTACCCTTGACCAAAGTATAAGCGTTTTGGGTCGCCAGTGGCAAGCTGGAATACCCCAAATCGGTGGCCGTCTTGGCGGCCTCTTCTCTGGTCTTTGGCAGCAGCTTTCCGAGTGTGGCAAGAACGGCCGCCGTCTCGGCGCGGCTGCTTTGGTATGATTCACCGCCCGGAACGGCCTGGCGGACCAATCGCTGCCCAATCACGGTATGCACCGTGCTAGCAATCAAAAACGGTTCGATGCCCATATCCAAAAGCCTGGGCAGAATGCCGGCTGCCGAGTTGGTGTGCAGTGTACTAAAAACCAAGTGCCCGGTAAGGGCTGCCTGAACTGCTAAGTTAGCCGTTTCTTTATCGCGGATCTCACCCACCATCACAACATCGGGGTCCTGGCGCAGAATCGAACGCAGCCCGGTGGCAAAAGTCAGCCCCACGTCGGGATTAACCTGTATCTGGTTGACGCCATCGATTTTGTATTCCACCGGGTCTTCCAGTGTCACAATGTTGATGGATTCATTCTTAACTTCACTAATCATTGCGTACATACTGGTAGTCTTACCCGAGCCGGTGGGCCCGGAAGTCAGAATCATTCCGTGCGGCAATTTTAAGGCGTTTTTAATCAGCCTGAGGGATCGGCCGGTATAGCCCAAATTCTCGACATTTAGGGTGGTTTCGCCTTTATCCAGCAAACGTAAAATTACCTGTTCGCCCCATACTGTCGGGCTAATGGCAACCCGCAGATCTATCGGCCGTTTATCAACTTTAATCGTGAACTGGCCGTCTTGGGGCACTCGATGCTCGTCAATTTTGAGGTTAGACAAAATTTTGATGCGGCTGACAAGCGGCGGCTCGGCGGTTTTTGGCAGGCGCATAACCTCTCGCAGTACACCGTCTATCCGGCAGCGGATTTTCAGTTCGTGCTCGGTCGGTTCAATGTGTATGTCAGAGGCTTGGTTACGCGCGGCGTAGTTCATAATGGCCGAGAGCGCTCTGGAAATCGGCGAGTCCTGGACGATTGTCTGGACATTTTTTTCGTTCTTTTTGGCGATTTTATCATCTTTAGAGGCTTGTTCGGCGGCCGCTTCTTCCTCTTCGGTACCGCCCCTTAGAATCGAAGTTACACCGTGCTGCAGACTGATGCCGCTGTACTGGCCCAAGACGTGGCGGATACCAGACTCGCTGGCGGCATAAACTTTGATGTCGCGGCCGATTTTGTTTCGTAGGAAGTCAACTGCTTGCACGTTACCGGCATCAAGCATTGCCACCACCAAACGGTTTTGCATCTCGCCGATAGGTACAGCCATATAATGCTCGGCCACATCCTGGGGCAAAAATGCCAATATTTTTGGCTCTGCGTGGACGCTGCTGAGGTTGACGTATGGAAGATTATTGACTTCGGCCAGCGCTTTGGTAAGTTGCTCGTCGGAAATCCGCCGGCTATTGACCAGCAAGCTGACCAATGGCTGTTTGGCCTGGTTGGCGTCACGCCGGAACTTCTCAAGCTCAATCTCGCTGATTACACCGTCGGCAACCAGCACATCCTCTACTTTAGACTGTGTAACCGGCGATATCAGATTCACAACACACCTCTTCCGGCGGCGCCGTAGACCGGTAGCCTTTTACCTTTTACCGGGCTTTTACCGGTTGCCGGTAACCATTGATACCGGTGATACCGGAAAACGGATAACGTTTGGTAAACGGTGAATGGTAAACGGTGAATGGGAATGACCACGTCATTACCGGAAGGGTACGGCGTTATTTTGGTTACCAATAGTCACCGGTTGAGTCGGATCAAGGGCGTTGTTATTAAAGAATGGGTTGTAATTAGAATCGTTCTTAACATCTGGAAAGTTGGGGTCTATGGCTGAAACTTCCGCTACTTGGGTTGAGCCGGCGGGCGGCTTGAATATGGCATTAGCTAGTATGAACGATACAATCGCCGCCACGATTGCAAAAAGTCCGATAGCTGCTAGGTCTTTGGGCTTCATTTTACCTCCTTAGTCGTCAGGTCCAGTGTTAACGCCGGTTGGAAGTAAGTATTTACTGTCAGCGCTATGGCCATGCTTGACTCGGAGCCTTTGATATCCAGCTTAGTTATGTCAAACGGCCGGATCGATCTTTCAAAGTCTTTTACTAGAGCTTGGACGGCTTTATAGTTAGCCGTTCCCTGCACTTCAAGGGTGATGGTTGCGACCTCCGGCTTGGCTGCCGTGTCGCTGCTGATGGTTCCCGATTCATCGGTGCCGCCAACCGCCTGGTTCTTAATGGCGTTGTTATTTAAAATCTTGGCGACCGAGCTGATGAGGGCCGGGAAATCGTATTTTGAAGGTAGGGCATTTAACACCAGGCGGGCGTTGTCGCCGTCGGGGGGCTGCAAATTTGGATCGGTTGAATTTTTGCCGCCGATGATATTGGTCGTATTGCCGGTTTGGAATATTTGGTATTGCTCAACCAGTTTGTTGGCAGCCTCGATATTGGCCTCGAGTTGTTTTAGGGCTTGGTTCCGAGCGTCGAGCACCCGTTTATGGTAAGTCGCTTGGCTGAGCAGGGTCTTGGTACTGACCAATCCGAAAACCGTTATGATGCTGGCCACGGCCACAATTATCACAAGCCGTGATTCGGACTTTGTGGCCTTCAGCCGTTTGTTAATCATATCCTGGGTCTTCATTTCATTGCCCCTCGGTTTTCTTAGTATTACCGGTTTGGCCAGTGAACAACAGGTTACTTGGGTTGTCGACTACCGAACGGGTGGTTGTCAGCGTCGGCACTTGCAGTTTCGGCGGCGCCTGGCTGTTGCTAAATAGCACTGGGTCAAAATGGACATCCAGTAAGTAGCTGACGTTGTTACCGCTTAAAGCAAAGTTGGTCTCGATGACCGTCGGGAAGGCGTTTACAGGCGCATTGTTTGAATCGGTGGTGTACTTAGTGAATTTAAGCGTATCAATAAAGGTATTGACTGCGTGCTGCGAGCTGGCTGTGCCACTTATTTGCATCACATTGGTAGCCAAATCTACGGTTAAGCTACCGATGCTGACGTTGGTTGGCGTCACCTGCGGCAAGTAGGAAAATAGGCGGTTGCTGGCGTGCTTGTTCTTATGTAGATCGGTCAGCTCCTGAAGTTGGTTCTGGACCGTTAAGACTTCTTCCAAACCGCTGATATCTTTCAGCTTTTGGTTGGCTGCCTTGATATTTTTGTCGGCATCGCTCAGCTGTTTATTTTGGACTATGTAGACGGTAAATAGCATAAGTACAAAGATAGCCAATGAAGCAGCGCTGGCCAAAAATGATATGCTGACTATGGTCTTGCGTGCCCGCTGCGCCCTTACGACATCCATCTTCAAATCGGGCAACAAGTTAAATTCTACCCGGTTCATCCGCTTCTCTCCGCCAACCCGGCAGCCACGCCGAAGTGATTAGATATGGCCATCAATTCGTTCTGCTTATCGGCCGGAAAACTAACATTCGTCCAGGCATTGCCGATCTCTACGCTAATGCCGAATTTATTAGCGATATAAAGTGGTAGCTCGGGCATAGAACTGGCACCGCCGGTCACGATAATCCGTTCAATCCGCAACGTGGTGTAGCGTTCGTTGAAAAACTTAATCGATTTTTCAATCTCGCTCATAAGGCTTTCGATACTATTGATAATGGCGCCGTAAACCCGCCCTTCAAGCTTATCCTTACTTAAGCCGAATTTAAATACAAACTGCTCGGCCTGTGTTTGGTCAATTGCCAGATGTTGCATAGCCGAACGGACGATGGTAGCCGAGCCGGTAGGAATGGCCCTAACCAATCTTGGGCCGCCGTTCATTACGATTACCAAGTCAGTGTTCATATTGCCGATATCGAGCACCATCTGCGGACTGGCGGCGTCGGCCGGGATAATTGAACGGGACAACGCCATACCGTCGGGCTCGATGGCCACTACGCTTAGGCCGGCGGCTTCCAGCATTTGCAACCTGGCTTCGACAAAGGCGACCGGTACGCTGGAGAGTAAAACTTCAACCTTTTTGGCATCCTTCGGTGAGTCACCTAAAATCGCCCAGTCGATTTTGGAATCGGCTAGTGCCGTCGGGATGAAAGAATCGGCTTGATAACGGATGGATTTTGCCAATTCTTCATCGCTCATCTTATCCATATCGACTATGGCGGTAAAGACTTTTTGCGAAGGGATGTTAGCGGCTACGTTTTTGGTGGAAAGGCCGGTTTTGCTAACCAGCTCGCGGATCTTTTCGGCGGTTTTGGTGCGGTCGGCCGGAGCATCGCTCATAGTAATGGTTCCCTCGATTGGCAACATCCCGTAGCTTTCAAGCACCTTAACCGCCCCCGTGCCTTTGAGCTGGACGGCACGCAAGGCTGTAGTACCGATATCTAGACCGAAAAAGTCCGTTTGCCCACCAAGCGGTATATTCATCTTTATATTCTTACATCTTGTCCAATTGCTTTTGATTATACATAAGAACTATGAGACAAACCAATGGTTTTTAAAACGCCGCTGCTTTTTTGATTACGCCGTTAAAAGACGGGGGGGAGGCTAATCAGGCTTTGGATTACACCGGTGGTGCTGCTGCCAGGACCGCCCTCAAAGAATGGACCGCCCAGTATCATCTCGGGCGAGAAATTTATGTCTTCAGCCGAGCCGCTTCCCAGGTTGCCGCTAATACGGCTTAGGTTGACTTGTTTTGCCGTGAGAGCTCCTTTGATTATAAGCTGGCTGTTGCAATTACTGCGTATGAAAGTATCGCTAACGGTGGAAGTGCCGTTGTTGCAGGTCCAAACCACTCCTGTACCGGAGATATTACTTGGGCGTGGCTGAGCAATATACCATCCATCAAGCTGCGTGACACCAGGAGTAATATAGATGTTACCTTGGACTACTAACGCAAACTTTGGCACATTATCGATCGTGTAGCCCGATGCGTATCTTATACCGGTCCCTGTTATCCGTACATCGCCACTGGCAAAAATGATTACCGTCTTGCCCAATGGAACGGTGCCGCTTATGTCACCTCCGCCCCACCTAAACTGGTTGGTGGGACTACTTGCACTAAAATTCCCAGACCAGGCCGGCGGCGTACCATCTTGCTTCGTGTTGTAATAATCCGGTATGCAGTGGGCGTTTAGTGCCGCCCCTTCAAAAATACCACCCCAAAATCTTGCTACGCTCGACCCGCTGTTAGAAAAACTCAACGACCTGCTGCCATTTGGCGAAGGACCTGCTGTAGGCAGACCGGTATAAAAACCGTAATTAGGGCTATTTGTACTGGATGAGTCCGGTCCTTCAATCAGGCCGGTTGCAAAGGCATCCAAACTAGATGACGCGCCAGGGCGGTTACTAAGATTTGCCCAGCCCATTATCGCACCTCTATAGTTTCTATTCGTGGAGGGCCCAACGAACGGACTTTGGTAATTGCCTGATGATGAACATGAACTGTTGATGTTGTTGAACCAGCCGCCAGTGAATGGACCGCCATCTAATGTCCTGAAATAAGGTTTGGTATCGGCGAAGGCGGTGGACAGCGGGACCAGGGCTGTAAAAACAATAGCCAGCGCGGCACCGGTGGCCTGCTGCCACAATTTAGGCATACGCCTATTCATACCCAGTAGTAGACTTTCGAGTCGACTCGCTACGCGAGTCAAGCGCCGAAGGCGAATTCTCGAAAGCTCACTACTGGGCATACATAAGCATTATATGGACGTTGTCATAACAGCGCAAGCCCAGCACTTGGCCTGGCCAGGCCAAGTGCTGGGCGAGGCCATACTTCCTATTTTTTATCTTCTTTTGCTTCTTGGGCCAGCGAATCCTCAAAGTCTTTTTGGGCGGCTTCCAGGTCCCAGCCCGCTGATTGTGACAACTCACCTTCAACGTGGTGTTTGATAGTCGCCCATTGCACCGGACTGAAAATCCGTAGCTTTTGCGAATAGGTCTCGTTCTCGGTGTTGGGCTTTGGGCCAAACTTAGAAAATTCGATGAAATCCCTGCCCTCGCTGGTCCGGCCATGCCGGGCATAGAACTTATTCGCAGATTTTTTATTTAGGGAAATCTCCAAGTAGACTTCCTCGCCCCACGGCAAAACTTTTACCGCCTGTATCGTTTTAGTTGCTGTACTCATTTTGTGATTCTCCTTTGACCGCAAAAATTTCTTTGAAATTTCGGCGGGCCTACTTAAAATTTATAGAAAACAAAAAACCAACCGAGCATCGGTTGGTTAAAATACTTCTATATTCATTCGTCCTCCTTATCGCAGCTTTCACGAGGTGACAGCCATACTGCGAATTAAATTCTAACTTCGAATATATACCAAGTTTGCAGCTGTTGCAAATTTAAATTATGCCTATGCTTTTGAGCTGTGGAAAACTAGGCTGGAACCCTGACTGGATTGCGGATCCAGATGGCTGAAATAAGACCGCCTACAATCAAAAGCCCGGACATAGCCAAAATGCCACTGTGGAAGGCCGAGACGGAGGCTGCTTGCAAATCGGCCTTATAAGACTCGTCGGTTTCCAAATGGCGTGGCACGCTTAAGTCCAACGGCCTGGTCTTGGCCTCGGCCGCCGCGGTCGCGGTGGCCTCGGAACCGTGCTCTGCTATTCGCGAATCCAAAATCGCACCAAACTGGGTAGCCACCAGCGCTCCAACCGCTGCCACGGCAATCAACCCGGCAACTCGGGCAATAGCATTGTTGACAGCCGAGGCGATCCCGGCGTGCTTGGGATTAACATCGCCTAAAATAGCTGCGGTCAAAGGCGCCACCGTCATAGCCAGCCCAAAGCCAAAAACAATTAGCCCCGGCAGCACTTGCCGCCAATAGTCGGCATTGGCGTCCACCATAAGAAGCAGCAAAAAGCCTACCCCGCCGATAATCGGCCCAAGGCCCATAAATAGGCGAGGGCCGTATTTGCCGGCGAGTGCTCCAAACTTAGGCGACAAACCGAACAACAGCAGTGTAACCGGTACCAAAGACATCCCGGCCGCCAGCGCCGAGTAGCCGCCTACCTGCTGGAGATAGACAATAATCAGGAATGTTGCCGCCGTCAGGCCGGCATAAATTGCCGACGTGGCAACGTTTCCAACGCTAAAGTTGTGCCTTTTGAAAAGACTCAGCGGCAACATCGGGTCTTTGGTCTTCAGCTCGAGCCATAAAAAGCCGGAAAAGATGATTAAGCCAGCGACTAGCGGAATAAAAATCTGCGGATCCCCCCAGCCATACTTGGGCTGTTCGATCAAGGCATAAACCGCGCCGCCAAGGCCGAGAGCGCATAGCAAAGATCCTTTGATATCTACCGGCGCGTCGCCGCGGGCTTCGTCTTTAGCCGCGACTTTGTTGAGCAGCCAGACAGTAACAGCAATCGGTACCACATTGATAGCAAAAACCAGCCGCCAAGACGCCTGGTCTATTAATAGTCCACCGAGCAATGGACCGAGTATGAACGAAATTCCGGTCCAAGCTGTCCATGTGCCGATGGCCTTGCCCTGCGCCGGGCCGGAGAAGGTGGAGATAATCAATGCCAGTGAGCTCGGGACGAGCAATGCTCCGGCAGCCCCCTGAAGAGCCCGAGCGGCTATCAGCAGAAACGGCGACGGCGCAATGGCGCAGAGCAAAGACGTAATGGCAAAGCCGGCCAGGCCATAATAGAGCACCTTCTTGCGGCCGAATAGGTCAGACAATGAGCCGGCGATTAAAATCAATGAGCCTAAGGTTATAAGGTAGGCATCGATCACCCATTGTTGGGCACTCAGTCCCCCGCCCAAATCATCCTGGATGGCCGGCAGGGCCACATTGACTACGGCAATGTCCAAAAAAGCCACAACGGAGGCGAGTATCGCAACCCATAGCACTAGCCTCTGCTGCCCAGTCATAAGGTTATGATAGCAGAGGTAGCTCTATCTCTGTAAAAATGATAAAATAACCTCTGATACAGTCCCCATAGTTTAACGGATAGAACACTGGCTTGCGGAGCCGGCGATAGAGGTTCGAATCCTCTTGGGGGCACCATTGAGTACGTAAAGCCTCTTCGGAGGCTTTTTGCATCTGTTGAGGCATCGTTCTAACCTTTTCTAATTCACCACGTAAGCGTTTCGCATTTTGCCCGACCGGAATAAGCCATTCGTGAGGTGTAATCTCAAGCTGTCCATTCATAAGTACAGGATTCCGGCCAATCGCCAGTAGCAAGTCCTTTTTATTAGCAACATCACCGGTCTTAAACTTCTCTCCAGCATAAGTTAACTTCTCAAACGTTTCGGCTGCTATCTCATACCAGTTCTTAACACGGTGTGTAGTATCAGCCTGTTCTTCTTGCAGACGCTTCAGGTCGTCCTTAAGTGCGACATTCTTGGCCTTGTATTCCTCATCGCTTATTAGATTACTCGTAGCCATGTCCAAGAGTTTGTCTAGTCTGGTTTGAGTATCTGTTATTGCCTTGTTTTGCATAGATTGTACGTTGTTCCGATCAGAGACTTCTTGTTCAGCAAAATCTCTGAAGGCGTCTATTGCCCATTCTTGTAGTTCAGGCACAAGCTCGTATCTGTCTAGCAGTTCAAGTAGTTGCTGCCATAGGTCATCTTCCTTTATATAGATGCTTTTTTGGGTACAGCCTACTCTCTTGCCTGTACAGTGGTAATAAGTGTGCAGATTAATCTTGCCATTTGTGAGCTGTCTGCGTTTACCCTCAGCGGTAATAGTACAATCGCAGTCGCCGCACCGTATGAAACCTCTGAGCGCAAACTGTTTGCGTGTAACTAATCTCGGTAAGCCTTTTCTTCCTAGCAAGGTCTGTACCTTGTCGTACTCCTCAGATGTTATCAAGGCGGGGTAGCTAGCTTTAAAGAGATTCTCTCGATTGTATGGGTCTGGTATAAGTCCGGCATACCGGACATTACGAAAGATGTTATATAAAGCCGTCCGCGAGAGGCCATTACCGCCAGTCTTGCGACGTTTAACTGTACGATAGCCCCATTCGTCGTTCATTATGGTAAGAATGGCCGGAACGCTATACTCGCCAGTTAAGAATAGATCGAAGGCTTTGCGAATAAGCGGGAATCGCTCATCGTCTTTGATAATTGAAGCTTCGCCTCTACCCGACAGAGCGGTACGGTGATTGAGGTAGCCTTCCATCGCCTTACCGGTAAGCTGACCTTCCTGTCGCTTACGCTCATTTCCACGCCTTATATCTTTACTTAGTTTTGCTGAGAAGTACTGGCTTTGCGACATAGTAAGCTGCAACATCATTAAGCCTTCAGGGGTGTTATCAAACGTAAAACCCGAGGCAAATCGTAGGTCTTTGATTACGCCTTTCTGTACAAGGTGCCCGATGTGACCAGCATCTAGCGCATTACGCGATAGCCGGTCAGGGTGCCATGCAATAATGCCATCAATTTTGTCTTCTGCAATTAGCTCAAGTAACTCCTTGAATTGGGGACGCTTATCCGGCTCAAAGGCACTCTTACTCTCACTGAACTCTTTAACGATTTTTAGGTCTCCAAACCGTTCCATAATCTTGTCTTTTTGAGAGGCAAGAGACAGCACTTGACGCTCTTCCTCTTCGGTAGACTTGCGGATGTAGACGGCATACCTTAACTTTTCCATATTTCTCCTAACTAAAAGGGCGACTCGGTTGTTGACACGTCCAGATGCAGAAAGCACCTTTCCGATACCAAGCCGCCCTTACGGTCGGAAATAAAAACACTTTCTGCGTGTTTTCTGGTCGTATCAACGTTTCTATCATAGCATAGCCATCAATTGGTCGTAATCTGACAGATCGTCATCCCCACCATCCTCTCCTACATTGTTTTCTTCTGACAGGTGTTGCAGGTCAGGTGGAAACCATAGCGGGAAGATATGCTTGCTACGTTTATCTCCGTTAATAGGTTGCTCTAGTTTTATAACTCCACTATTCACCAATTGAGGTAGGATCTGCTTGCGTAGGTGCTCATCATTCAAAGTTGTTTGTTCCTCTTTCAGGAAGTATGCGGCCAATTCGTAACTACTTAAGCCTACCAAGCCATATTCCATATCGCTTTTAGAGTTTTGGTCATTTTTCTTAGCATTAAATGCGGGCAGAATGATTTTTTTATAGAAGTTCAGTACGGCTGGAGGCACATTTAAGTCCTGGCTTTCAACCACAGTGCCCCAGAGTTCAAACCCTCGATCTACATCATACTGATTAGCAACAATGGTGCCATCCGTTTGCTTTCTGTGCCACACATTGAGCAAGGCAATGGCTTTGATAAGTCTCATTAAATGCCCCATGTCGCGCATATGCCGAGCCTTCGGCTTACCAAACATCTTATTGAAGCGTTCCTCTATAACGTCAGGATTATCTATTATGATATCTCCGACTTTTTCATTCTTAATAGCTCGTATACGCTGCTTGAGTGCAATACGCTTCGGCTGTGACTCCAGCCAGTCTTCAAAGGCTACTTCATTCGACCCTCTTTGTGCTTGTAAGTGAATTCCTTCCTTTAATTTCTCTTCAGTGACCTCTGGGCTAAGAAGTATCGCTCGTGTAGCTTCCTGCTCATCCAGCTGCATGCCTGCCGAACAGAACACTGTAGCAGGAAAACCGCGGATAATGATGTGCTCAGCACGGTGAGCGCCCTTTTTATCTTTATTAGTAATTCTGAAGTGTAATTCTCTTTCATCGTGCGAGAGGACTGCGCGCAATTTTTGTTGGAGCAGAGGATTTGGCTGTTCATACATCAATAGAATTTTTCGTTCTAACGATACAATCTTAGCTTTTCGCTTTTTGTCGTATTTACCTTCACCATGAAAGAATGATGTTGGGCTTGCACCGCTTAGTGCTATTTTGTCTTCATCAGGAAATAACTTTGCTAATTCAGTGGTCATGTAGGTCTTACCCGAAGAACTTGGTGCGTTAAAGCTTACATTTAGCTGGCTGCTATCTGTGAATGCCGAGAGCATGCATAGGTAAGTTATTAACTTATTGTCTCGATCATGCCTGATTGTTAGTGACAAAATGTCATTCAGTTCATCCAATGATATCTCACCGAAATCATCAACACTTGCTTTAGTTTGCTGTTCTTCGCTCATCTTTTTTCTTCTCCTTGATACTTAGGTATGCTTTGCGCTGAGCTTTTGCTATTACGAATCGCATTATTGCCATACCAGCCTCTTGAGCCTGCTCGTCCGTATAATCCAGACCACAGCACTCTTTGAGTAGTGCTTGTAAGGTTTTAGTGCGTTCGCTATTTAATCTCATTGTTACAAAAATACCCGCTTAAGTTTGTGCGGGTATTTGTATCACGAGGGTCAGTCTGAAAAGTTGTCAGACGCTAACCAAGATAGGATTTGTCTATGTAGTAGTTTACCTGGTCGTAAATAATCAGCTTGGGTGTACTAGTTTCCTCCTTGATCTTCCTATTTATTTCATCGAGATGATTTGTTGCAAGCTTACGCTTTATGTTATCGAAATTATCCTTCCTAACAGATATGATTGCGTGGAGGGGTGCGCCATTCCGCAAAGTATTGACATCTTTGAATAATTTTCGCATTGCGCCGCCTTGTATAGTTTCTCCGATGGTTTTGCCACGTCGACTTTTTTGAAGGATAATCTGGATTTTGTGTCCACGAAAGAAGAGCATTCCATTGTCAGGGTCATAGCTTCTTGTGGTAATTATCTCATCCGTGGGTGGGTTGGCAGTACTAGTTGTTACTAGTGTGGCACGCCGTGCAACTGCTTGTTCAAATTCTTTGTTAATAAGCTTGAATTCTACGACCGGCTGGTGTTTATCGTCGTACAATCCATCTATTCGCCTATCGTAATCCATGTATTTGATTTTTACTTTCTTATCAAGCAACTGACAGGACAGCACCAACTCCCAAAACGGAGGCTTGTATGTGTCGCTATTTGGTTTACCATACACATCTTTCGGGGTAATGCGCGGCTCTTTTTGGTTGGCATATACGCGTGCAATTGCATCAATTAATAGTGTCTGCTGGTATGTGGCGTCGGGTGGTTTATCTGCTGGCAGCCAAAGTAGTTCATTGTGTTGCCATTTTTTCAGATACTGCGTTAAGTCTTTGGTGGCTTTTTCGGTGTTTATATCTGTAATTTTGTAAAGAGCTCCAGGTTTTTCATATTTTAGATAACCCGCTTTTCGATACTCTTCTAGCTTCAGCTGAGTAAAACTAGGATTGTCGCCAACAAGATACGGCCGATAAAACAACTGATTAAGCTCGTGGCCGTTAAGTTTATCGGGGAATAACGCCAAAGTAGCTATAAAAAACACCTTGTGCTGCGGCCAATATTGTTCTTCGTCTTGCTTCATATTCAATTTTTCCCCACACCTCGTACCTATATTGTCTTGTATGGCGCACCTAACATCAAGCTCAAGAACTATGCAAAAAATATCGGAAGACAATACTGTCCTTGCAATCAAACCATTCTGATACAATGATATTGTCTTACACCAATAAGCGCAGTAGTTTTTAATTGCACATCGTTTGTGCGGTTTTACCCATAAATTGGGCACCGTACAAACAGTTTGGGTAAAACCTACTGCGAATGGCGTAAGACACCTGTACGGTGTCCTTTTATTTTAAGGAGGAAATTAATGTTCTGGTTAATCGTTATTGCAATCGTAATTATAGGCTTTGTATTTTACCGGTTTTCAAGACGATTATTGATGGAAATAAAGGCGAAAAACTTCAGACAAAAGCGCGTGATTAGTAAAAGACGGTGGGATGGAATACCCTTTGACAAAGCCGCCGCACCTATGAAGATGGCGTTTACTGAGGTGTCCACAAAAAATGCCTATCAAATGAATTTTAAGGAAATGTTTAACCTGTTTATTCACTTTGCTTTGACGGCTGATGCTGGGCTGGATGCTAAAAAAACTCAGCAACTAATAGATTTGTTGTACGACGACCTTTCTGACATTAAGTTTCTAGACAAAACACATAAAATGACAAACGAGTACTGTATGTTACAAGCTGCGACATTGTATGCACTTATCTGCACACAGGATAAGGGTGCAAACATACAGAAACGCTTGATGAAAGGTAAAAATAATCATGCTGGCAGCAATATGTATATACAGCAGCGAACTGATCGAGAGTATTTTGAACTCATGAACAAAGAGTATCCCAACTTCTGCACGCTGGTTAGCTTATTGGAACCACGTAAATCCAATTTAATAGAAGTCGTTGCTGGATACTTGTTAACTGAGTAAACAACAAAAGTGATATGAAAAGAATTCTATCGAAGTTTAAGAAGTTCAATCGCACTGTTTTACAGAAAAAGACGCCCCTACTGAGCTTTACTGTGCTAGAGTTATCTATCTTATGTATGGTGATGATTGGCGGAGCATTGGCCATTATTGCAAGAAGCCAATCACCATCGATCACGGGAGACACTACTAGCAGTCAAGCCGAAAACAAAGGCATCTACAGTACAAGCGATACTGACTCACATCAACCAACAAGTACAAAACAACAGAACAACCCGCAGCCACAAAACAGTGGTACAACCACTAAGTCTAACTTGCCCGACCAGTACGGGTGCATACCGCAGACATCGGGTTACGATGCTTGTGTTAAAGCTGCAAAAGCGAATAAATTATATTTTTGGTGTAGCGATATGGAAAAAGCAGCCTACGATAAATACTCGGCTGTCGGCGATAAGGCATGGGCAACTCGTGACGCAGTTCTTGCAGAGTGGAAGACAGTTTATACAAGAATGGTGCAACAAAATTACCCACTTAATGCCATTAACAGTGAGGAAGCAAGGTATAAGAAGATGGCATACACAGACACTAATGCCATCATAAAACCTGCGTATACCGAATATGTGTCAACACTCAACTCACTTAAGTCGCAAGGGTGCGAGGTTACGGTGCTTTCAGACCTCTACTCATGGCCGGGGTATTAAATGCTTATTGACGTACTATTCGGCTTCATTTGGAACTGGTGCAGAGATTCCATTAAGAAGTTTAAAAGTAAATAACTTTTATGTCTGACTTAGCAACGGTAGTATACTGTTTCTAAGGAGTAATAGAGCCAATGTATCTGGCTCGAATGACATCACAACCCCATCTTTCTTATGAGTGAAGTAAGTCTAAATAATCTAGTCGAATACTGCAAGGCTTATTTAAATTTAATTAGCCCAGCTAGATCGCGTATAAATCTAAAAACCGACTTTATTGACGAGGAGATATTGGTTCCAAGTACGATCCTTGAGTCTTCGCAAGACGACGAGGATAAACAATTCTTACTAAACTTCTCGACTTTTTATGAGACCGGCCTCGATGATTACGAAAAGTTAGATGAACAATCTAAGAAACGTTATGAGGCCGAGAAAGAGATCATCAACGACCTAGACTCTATAAAAGCTAAGGCCGAAACAGATCAATTCACAAAATATATACAACTGAACTTCGGTTTCATTGATCTAGTAGCCAAACCATTATCTGAGGACGTTGAGTTACGCCCTGAGGACGGCGATAGTCCAGAGCAAGAAAAGTATCAATTTGCAGTGTTTAGCGTCCCTATCGAAATAAAAACAGTTCGAGAGAAGTATCAAATTACCCTGCTCGACAATAGGCTAACACCTAATTTCTCTCATCTTAGTAAAATTCTTGATGAAAAGCTCTACGAGGAGATCTTAGAGGCGGTTAATGACTTCGAGATCGAAGGATCCTTCAATCTGCCAATTAAATTAGAAGTGCTGGACAGCATATACCAGAAAATAGTAAGTAGTCTCAAGAAGACCGAAGGTGTTGTTTTTAAGGGTGAACCTTTTGACCTTACAAATATAACCATTTCATTATCAGCAAAAACGAACTACTTCTTAACACAAGATCTTGAGGCCATTATTAACGACATCGAGGAGGGTGATCTTTTAGAAACTTCCTTGTCTGGTTGGCTTTCTTCAGAAGGGCTTGATGAAGACGAAGATCTAGACTCATCAGAAGGTCAGATGTTATTCCCATTCGCTTCCGACAGGTATCAGCGCGGCGTATTGGGAATAACTGGCAACAAAGTTTCAATTGTACAAGGCCCGCCCGGAACGGGTAAGTCGCAAACAATCTCTAATATTCTCTGTCACTTTGCTGCTCAAGGTAAGAGTGTTCTATTTGTGAGTCAGAAAGATCAGGCTATAAGAGTTGTTAAGGATACGCTTAAAAAGCTTGAAATCCCGGGTCTATTTGGTTACATACCAAATAGATACTCTCCGTTACACACAAAAGATGATGAAACTGATGGTGCAGCCAACGAGTTAAGTAGACTTAAAACCGAACTAAACAAAGAGAGTCGCAACTCACATCCGGTTCTTGAAGGCGTGGACATAGTTGATGCATCCATCAAAAACTTTGAGGGCGCGTTAAGCATTGAGCGTAAGTATTTCCAAGTAGTAGAGAAGCTTCGAGAAATCGAGAATTATAATCTGAAAATTCAGGATAACGAACAATTTGAGAAGCTAGACCTGAAGGAATATTTAAAGGAATTAAAAGAAAGAGCGGAAGATTTATCTTCTACTAAGAAAGACCTACTTAAAGCAAAACAAGCGACAATTCCGAAACGAATTTTGTCAGATCTGAAGGATATTAATCTTACTAGGTATCAAAATGCTTCGACCAAAGTCGGCGACATTACCGAGGAAGTTCTAAAAAATATTAAAGATCGTGGCGGAATTGGGGCATTTCGAAAACTTCATAACAAACGTTTGTATAGTCGCATAGTCAAAGATTTCGATGGAGTTCCAAGAAAAGCACTAGAAATTATCCAAAGCTTGATTGGTAACGACTCTGATCGTGATGAGATTGAAAATAATCTAAAGTGTATTCAAACATATTTTCTTGTTCAAGAGCTGGCAAAAAAGCTTGAAACATTGGAATCAGAACTTGACGAGTGTTGGAGCAAGAGCGGCTTAGAAAAAACAGAACTTATAAGGTTGATAGAGCTTGTAGCCAAAGGAGGCGACACAGCTATTAAAAATGTGCAAGAAGCCCATAAGCTGCAGAAAGAGCTCGAGTTATTAAAGACATCGGACGTGAATTTAGCTAATAGCGTGATTCACAAAGCACGAACACGACACGAAGACCAGGTGAGGTATGTTCTCCAGAATGTAATTAGGAAGAGAGCTGAAGAAGCTCTAGCGCACCAAAGTGTAAGATCAATTATTGAGCGTGTTGCGAGAACATTCGCAAAATCAAAAAGAGCTTATAAAACTTTTGACAAGCTCAAAGAGCAGCCCGAATTCTTTGACACAGTAAAACAGATCTTTCCAATATGGATGATGAGTCTAGAGGATGTTAGCAGGGTTACTCCGCTTGAACTCGGCATGTTCGACTATGTAATTATTGATGAGTCCTCTCAGTGCAACCTAGGATATGCCCTCCCTTCGATGGTGAGAGGTCGAAAAACAATATTCTTCGGAGATACGCTCCAGATGAGAGATGATACTGTCCGCTTCAAGTCGAATAAAATTCTGCAACAACTGGCAAAGAGGTATTCAATTCCCGAGCATCTCCAAATTAAAAGTACTGGCGACTCTGTGAAGTCTGTGATGGACATTGGTGTACTAAGAGGTTACAAGCAAAAAACTTTAAGAATACATTATCGTTCACCGCGAGAGCTTATTGGATTTTCTAATGAGTATTTTTATAAACCGCTTAATAGATCACTGGAAATCGCCAACTCAACCTTTTATCCCTACAAAGATACTAACCGCAGCCTGATAACACACGTGGTAAAAACTGATCGTGATAAAGAATTGTCATTAAAAACAAATACAGACGAAGCGAACTACATCGTGAAATTAATTAAAGACATTAAGACCCAGCCGAACTACGCGGGTGAGTCTATTGGTGTTCTTACCTTCTTCAATGACCAGGCGCAATTACTTAGAGAGCTAATTGATGACGAGGCGATTAAGGTATCAAACATTGAGGGAATTCAGGGCGACGAAAGAGACATTGTTATTTATTCGTTCGTTATTAATGATATAAGCGAAAAAAGGAGATACGTGTCTCTGACTGGTGAAGGCGGCGAAATCAATAAGGAATTGAATGAAGGCCGAGTCAATGTCGCATTCTCCAGAGCTAAAAAACAAGTCCATTGTGTGACCTCCCTTCATCCAGAGCAGTGGCCAGAGGGGATCTGGATAAAAAGATATTTAGATTACGTTGATAAGTTCGGAAGGCTGGATAGACCAATGTCTGACGGAGTCAACAAAGACCTGTTTGACTCGTTCTTTGAGGAAGATCTTTACAACCATCTATATCCAAAATTAAATTCTGATTATATACTTCAAAATCAAGTTAGCTCTTGTGGGTTTAAAATTGACTTCGTTCTGGTTAACAGAAAAACAAATAAAAAACTAGCAATAGAATGCGATGGCCCTACACATTTTGAAGACGAAGATGCTGAAATAGTTATTGAAAGTGACTGGGAAAGACAATCGATTTTGCAATCAGCAGGATGGGAATTTTATCGGATACCCTACTCGAAGTGGATTAACATCAAAGAGAAAAAGGACATCGTAAAAGATATCATTGAGTCATGCGACGACGATATTACTTTTCGACCCATTACATATAAAGCATTCACGGAAGTTTTAGGAGTAAATTATGATGAAGAAATCATTGTTCCTAAAAACGAAGAACCTACAAAAAAGAGTCTTTGGCAAGAATTCGGCGACCTAGAGGAGGAAGCTAGCGCGACAAAATCACCGTGGGAGCAACTAATAGAAGTACAGGGTGCGCAACTGGAAAAGAAAGCGGCCAAAAAGCCGAAAAAGTCTGTTGCAAAGTCGAACCCTGCAAACAACACCGATGCCAGCGGTAGCTTCCAGGAAGTTGGCAGAGTACCGCTCGGATACGGACACTTCATCGTTGCTTCTACTTACGGCAACGGCTTGAAACTTTCATTAAGTGAATATGTAGAAGCAGACAATTTTACTGGCTTTACAAAAAAGAACGTATTACTGGACAAGAACAATACCCACGATTTGATAAACGCAATCGCTAGAGCCGTGGACGATAGCCAGACTAACGTCCTCCCATGGTCTGGTGGCTCAGAGATATCAAGCATCATTGTTTCTCCTCAAATGGGTAAGCTGGATATTCGGCAATGGATTAAAACCGCCAGATATACTGGTTTTACGAAAAAGGGCTTCAGAATGACCAAAGAACAAGCGAATCAACTTGAGGCAGTGCTTCGTCAAGTAAGTTAAGCGTCTGCATATATTGCAGTCAGGAATGGAGATGAATATGAAGGAAATAATTTGCCCACAGTGTAAGAAGGCCTTCAAAATCGACGAAGCCGGATACGCCGACATTATGAAACAAGTTCGAGATCATGAATTCGAAAATGAACTCCATGTAAGACTCGATATGGCTGAAAAAGACAAACAAAACGCAGTGGAGCTTGCCGAAGCAAAAGCAATGAATGAATTCAAGGATGAGTCTGCGAAGAAGGATGCAGAAATCGCAAAGCTCCAAGCTAAGATTGAATCCTCTGAAACCGAGAAAAAGCTTGCACTCTCTGAAGCTGTAAGCAAACTCGAAAAAGAGAAAGACGAACTTGCTGGAGAGCTCAAGGTCAAAAAAACGGAAAAAGAACTCCTTGAGTCATCTCTTAAAAACAAATACGAGATTGAACTTAAGTCAAAAGATGAGGCTATTGCGTTTTACAAAGACATGAAAGCTAGGATGTCAACAAAAATGGTAGGTGAATCTCTTGAGCAACATTGCGAAAATGAATTCAATAAAATACGAGCAACAGCTTTTCAGAACGCAGAATTCGGAAAAGATAATGATGCATCGTCAGGTAGCAAAGGTGACTATATCTACAGGGAAGTCGACGACGCCGGTAATGAAATAATTTCAATAATGTTCGAAATGAAAAATGAAGGTGACGAAACGGCCACTAAGAAAAGGAATGAAGACTTCCTTCAAGAGCTTGATAAAGATCGTAATCAGAAAAAATGTGAATATGCAGTACTAGTATCGCTCCTTGAAGCTGATAGCGAGCTATACAACTCAGGGATTATTGATGTATCGCATAGATATCCGAAAATGTACGTAATACGACCTCAATTTTTTATACCAATAATCACTTTGTTGAGAAATGCGGCCCTAAATTCTATGAAGTACAAATCTGAATTAGCTCTCGTTAGAGCCCAAAATATAGATATTACGAACTTTGAAGAGAATATGGATGCATTCAAGGATAGTTTTGCTCGTAACTACGATCTCGCCAGCCGCAAGTTCCATGCGGCAGTAGAAGGAATTGATAAAACAATAGCTCAACTGCAGAAGACCAAAGAGAACTTGCTGCGCTCCGGCGATAATCTTCGAATTGCTAATAAAAAAGCAGAGGATCTTACTATAAAGAAACTCACTCGCGGCAATCCTACAATGAAGGCAAAATTCGAAGAATTAAAAAGCGAGTAATTCCCATATAAAGTTCCCAAAAAATAAAAAAATCTTGGTTCTAACGTATCGTTATAAACGCAGAGATAGCGACGTACCTACCCCCCCCGCCATTGTCAAAAGAATGTAGGACAGGCCTGTGGGTGTCTACTGTGAGCCACCTTCAACACCTTATGTTGTGTTGATTTGAACTATTCTAAACTGTAGAATAACTCCTGAGTAGCGTTCCTACTTCATACAGAACGCTGCACCAGTTTAGGCTTTGGCGATTCTGGCAGTGCAGAATTTGCACCGGCCGGCTTCTTTGGGAATCTCGCTTAAGCACTCCGGGCATTTGCGGGTGGTCGGTTCGCCGGTTTCCTTACTGCGTGTGAACCTCTCGGTCAGGCTGTTAATTGGCTTTACCACAAAGAAGAAGACAACAGCAGCTACTATCAAAAATGAGATTAAATTGTTTATTAAATTGCCGTAAAGAAATGTTGAGTCGCTGATCTTAAATGACGCCTTAGAGAACTCGGTGCCCTGGTAAAATAAAGAAACTACCGGATTAATTACATCTGTAACAAAGGCATTAACAACACTGGTAAATGCCGCACCGATGACGATACCGACGGCCAAATCTACCACGTTGCCGCGCAAAATAAATTTCCTAAATTCGCTTAACATTTTTCCTCCTACTGTCTAAATTCTAAACTAAACTCGCCCTTTTAGGTTAAAATTCGTTTAGTGGAAAGTCTAAAATGGCCGCTTAAAAAACTGGATAGGCTGCAGCAAAGATTTAAACCAACAGCCTTTGCGGTGGCGGTCATCAAAAAATATAACGATGATGACGGTGGACGCCTAGCCGCGTTGATTACCTACTACGGCTTCCTGTCATTATTCCCTCTGCTGCTGGTGGCAACATCGGCCATACATCTTTTTCTGGGGAATTTCCAGCAGCTGCAGACGCGAGTGATTGACGGCATCAACACCTACTTCCCGGCCATTGGCGAGACCTTGCAAGATAGCATCCAGGGATTCCACCGTAGCGGCTTGGTGTTAGTGTTTGGTGTTTTAATCACGATTTACGGTGCCAGAGGTGGCGCGGCTACCATCCGCTTCACCTTCAACCAAATATGGAAGGTTCCCAAAGAAAAGCAACTTACTTTTCCGCTGTCAGTAATTCATAGCCTGTTAATCGTGCTGGTTGGTGGTGGCGGTCTGGTGCTGGCGGCAGTTTTATCCAGCTATGCCGCCGGCCTAACCGATGCTCTCGTTTACCGGCTAATACCGCTCACAGTCAGCTTTCTAGTTTTGGTTGGCGCCTTTTATCTGGTATTCAGCCTGAGTATTAATTCCACAGAGCCGACCCGCAAAGATCTACTAGTGAGTGCCGTTGCCGCCGCTACGGGCGTTCAAATCTTGCAGCTTATCGGCGGTTATTTGGTAACTCACCAACTCAAAAGCCTCAGCAATCTCTACGGCACATTTGCTGTGGTACTGGGGTTGCTTTTTTGGATTTATTTACAGGTCCAAGTGCTGCTCTTGGCGGCCTTCGCCGGCGCCGTCCACGCCCATAAGCTCTGGCCTAGAGGTATTCTTTAAAACAAACTGCGTTCTTGCCTAGGGTCGCCGCCGAATTTTCGGTGGAGATCAATATAAAATTGCCTAGCTTCAGGCGTCAGTTGCTGGTGCGACCTTCTGCTGTCCAGATTTTTCAAGGCGGACTCAAGACCTGCAAGCGCTAGGTCGTTAAAAGCTACTTGGTTATCTTCGCTCCTCTCTTGTTGTGATGATAATTCCACTATTTCTGGAGACGGGGCAAGCTTTGGCATATATATTTAAGCTTCTTATTTAAAACTCTAACAAAGATTTAATTTACTCTTTTTTGCTGTAAATGCAAGATAAAAAACGAGTTTTGGTGGCTTTGCTATGATATGTGTGTGCTTGAGACTGCCCATACTTTGATCCGGCAAGCCGGTAAAAAAATCGGCTTGAGTGATGCCGAAATCGAAGAACTTATCAAAGTCGATGCCGAACATAAGTTTGAAATTGAACTTGATAGCGGCAAGAAATTCCCGGCCTATAGAATCCAGCACAAAAACCGCCTTGGACCCTACAAAGGCGGCATCCGTTTTCATCCGCAGGTTGATTTGGATGAAGTCAGGGCGCTGGCGATACTTATGAGTCTAAAGACAGCGGCAGTCGGACTCCCATTGGGCGGCGGCAAAGGCGGCGTGGCGGTTAACCCTAAAGAGCTGAGTAAGGATGAGCTCGAGGAGCTGAGCCGTAAGTACGTACGCCACCTCCATCCACACATCGGCCCGAATAAAGACGTGCCGGCACCCGACGTCAATACCAATCCGACCATAATCGACTGGATGGTTGATGAGTATGAGAAGCTCTCAGGCGATACAAGCCGAGCGTCGTTCACGGGTAAAAGTATCGAGCATGGCGGCAGCTTGGGGCGTGATACCGCCACCGGCCGCGGCGGAGTTATAGCCCTAGCTGAGTTACTCAAATACCTTAGAAAAACTGATAAAAAATTGACTTTCGCGATTCAAGGCTTCGGTAATGTGGGTGCATACTTCGCTAGAATCGCCCAAGAAACTCAACCCGACTGGCAGTTCATAGCCGCCAGCGATACAAGCGCCACGATTATTAACCATGAGGGTCTGGACGCGGCTAAGCTGGCCGGCTTCAAAGAAGCCGGCCAGCGCTTTGTCGATTATAAGGACGCCGCAATTCATCCTGTCGAAGCGATTTTCGGCTTGGACGTCGATATTCTAGTTCTGGCTGCTCTGGAAGACGCCGTGACAAAGCAAAATATGAGAGATGTCAGAGCCAAATATGTCGTCGAGATGGCCAACGGCCCCATCAATGAGGCGGCTGACAAATACTTAACAAGTCAAGGAATTTTGATACTACCTGATATAATCGCCAATTCCGGTGGCGTTATCGTCAGCTATCTAGAATGGTTACAGAACAAGAACGACGAGCGTTGGACAGAAGATAAAGTCAACCACGAGTTGGAAAAATACATCAAAAGGGCAGTCAATGAACTCTACAAAACCGCTTCTTCAGAGGGTGTTCCTCTGAAGAAGGCGGCTTTTATGTTTGCCTTGAAACGCCTCACAGCCTGACATTAGCAGTCGTGGCGGAGAGAGTGGGATTCGAACCCACGGTACCGTTGCCGGCACACCGCTTTTCGAGAGCGGCACCTTCAACCACTCGGTCACCTCTCCTAACAGAGGTAATTATAGCCTATTTTTACTATCTAATCTGCTATTATAGCTCTATGGGGAAAGGACTGATTGCCTTTTTGATTGCCGTAGGCGCGACCGCTTGGATTTATAACAGATTTATGCGCACCACCGGCAATCTGACCCAGCGTTCTTTTTTGGCCGCCGGCATTAGCGGCATTGTAATTTTTTTGATGGCGTGGTTAATCCTCGGTTTTATATTTTAGATAGATGAGCGAATCGATTTTCACCAAAATCATCAAGGGCGAAATCCCTAGCCATAAGATTTACGAAGACGAAAATACCTTCGCCTTTTTGGATATCCAACCGATAAAACCCGGCCATACTCTGGTGGTCCCCAAAAAACAGGTTGATATATGGGATCTATCGGAGGAAGACTATCAGGCACTTATGCTGACGGTGCGGAAAGTGGCTCACCGCATACAAGAAGTTTTGGACCCAAAGCGAGTCGGTATCCAAGTAGTAGGCGTAGATGTCGATAACCACGCCCACGTGCACGTTTTCCCTTTTAATAATATGGCAGAATACCGGCAAATACCGGCTCCAGCCGACGACAAAGACCTCCACGAAGTGGCCAAAAAACTAGCATTTTAGTGCTATTTTCTTGGTCTAAACGCCCTCAACTAGTATCATAGTGCTATATGAGGTGGAGATCTGGGAGATGTTATCAGTGGAAACTCTCAGCGACCAGTTTTCAATTCATAACAAATTACCAACTTTCAATTAACAGCTGTAAATTGTTCGCTTCAAGCTTGTTGAACGCCGAACGCTGTACGCTGAAAGCTGCCTTTGAAGGAGGCCATCGTGGATGAAAAAGCTCTAGGAAAGCGCCTGCAACTAGCCCGCAAACGGGCCGGAATGACCCAGCAGGAACTCTGCCAAATAGCCGGCCTTTCTTACTCTACCCTGGCCAAAATCGAACGCGGCGCCATCCGTTCGCCGTCTGTTTTTACCGTTGCGTCCATCGCCCAGGCCACCAACACGGCGGTTGAAGATTTGTTAGATTTAGAAGCCCGCGGCTTCAAGCCGGCCGCCCCGACCAAAAAACGCTCCAAAAGCGGTGTCACTTTTGTCTATCTCGATATCAACGGCACTATCGTGCGCTTTTTTCACAAGGCCTTTACAGAAATTGCCAGAGTGGCCTCTCAGCCGGCCGATATGGTTGAAACTCTGTTCTGGCGGCACTACGACTCGATTAACTGCGGTCAAATAACGATGGAGGGTTTCAATTCTGCCCTGGGCGAGGAACTTGGCATTGAGGGATTTGACTGGAATAAATATTACCTGGATAACGTCGAGCCCGTACCGGGTATCAAAGAGCTTATTGATTGGATAGCCGCTAACTACGAAATTGGCCTCATCAGTAACAGTATGCCGGGCTCGATTGATGAACTGCGGCAGCGAGGACTGATTCCGGAGGTCAATTATGCGGCTATAGTCGATTCCTCTAAAGTCGGGTTAGTAAAGCCTGATTCACGTATTTATGAAAAAGCGCAGGAGTTAGCCGCTGTCGAGCCCAACGAGATTTTACTGATAGACGATACCCGGCCGAATTTGGTGGCCGCCGACAAAGCCGGCTGGCAAGGTTTATGGTCAGACGAGCTAGACCCGGAAGACACCATCACCCGCGTTAGGCAAGCTCTAGAGTTCTAAGGATTTTTCGTATTTATTAATTTCTTCATTTCGCGCCTTAATCAGAGCAACGTATCTATCTTTTTCAGCTTTAGTTTGTTCCACCAACTCTTTGGGGGCCTTAGATAGGTAATCTTGGTTTGTTAACCTATCTTCTAGCCTCTCAACAAAGACTTGGTCGATCTGGTTCTGTCGGCTTAGAGTCAAAAGATATTTTTGTATAACTTGGGGATTGATGTCCAACCAGGCATCATTGCTGGTCAATTTTAAGCCTGATGGCCTTTCTGCAGCCTCTACAGAGCTTAACCCAGCTAATTTAGCGATAAGTTCATTATGTTCGCCATGATAAATCAAACGAGGCCTATCGAGCCCTAGAGTAGTGCTAATTTTACGTACTTCTGAAACAATAGCTCTAACCTGTTCGAAGTGCGCAGCTTTGGCCGCGTCGGCTGCCGACGGCTGCGGCCAAAGCTGCGTGGCCAGCAAATTATCTTGCTCCCAAGCCAGCGTCTGCCAAATAGTTTCAGCTACGAACGGCGCGAATGGATGTGCCAGCTTCAAAGTCGATTCCAGAATATGAGCCAAAAAAGCTGGATTAGCTTCCGTTTTGGTGGCCTCGACATACCAATCTGCCAGTTCGTCCCAGACGAAGTGATAAAGCGTCTCATAAGCCTCGGCCAGCCGGTAGCTTTCTAAGTATTTAGACATTTCATTAGTAGAAATACTTAACTTGTTAAGTATCCAATGGTCGGCTATCGATTGTGGTGCCGCATTCGCCCGCAAGCTGTGCTGGTCACCGATTTTATCTTCGGCATAGCGCGCTACGTTCCAGAGCTTGTTGGCAAAATTGCGCGCCTCCCCTACCCTGCGCCGGTCATAGCCGCGGTTAACTGCCGCCGCCCGGCCGGCAATCAATCCCATGCGCAAAGCATCCGAACCATGCTCGGCAATCACCTCCATGGCGTTAACCACATTGCCCAAAGATTTGCTCATTTTGGCGCCACCCTCAGCCAATACTAAGCCGTGGATATAGACGTCTTTGAAAGGGATTTTACCGGTGGTATAAAGCCCCAGCATTATCATGCGCGCTACCCATTGGTGCAGAATTTCGCCGGCGGTTTCCATCAGCGAAGTCGGATAAAACCGTTTATATTCTTCTCCCTCGGGGTAATTCAAAGTTGAATACGGCCACGAACTGCTGGAAAACCATGTATCGAACACATCCGGGTCGCGCTTGTATGTCTGGCCATTGACTTCGATAGTTTCTTGGTCCACCCGCCTGTCGAAAATCCAGTCGGAGACATCCTGCGTGTTCTGGAACGCCGGAATTGGTATGCCCCAGGCAATCTGGCGACTGATGTTCCAATCTTTCAAACCTTCCAGGTAACGTATGAGTTGCCGGCGTTTGCTGTCCGGATAAAATGTAATTTCCTTTTTCTCCAACGCAGCCAGCGCCGGCTTTTTAAGAGTCTCCATATTGACAAACCACTGCTCCAGCGCCAGCGGCTCAATCACCGTGCCGCATTTGTAACACTTACCGACCGAGTGCGTATAACTCTCGACTCCTCTCAGAAAACCCTGTTTCGCCAGCTCTTCGGCGACCTTTTCGCGGGCTTCCAAAACCGTCATACCACGGAACTGATCGGGCACGTTATCGGACATTTTGCCCTCAGTTGTAATCAGCTCGATGATGGGTAAATTGTGCCGATGGGCCACCTCAAAATCGTCCGGATCATGCCCCGGCGTTACCGTCACTACCCCTGTACCGAACTCCATATTCACATGTTCATCGCCGATAATTTTTATCGGTTTATCCGGCACCAACGGCTGCCGCACTTCCCTGCCGATAAGGTGTTTGAAGCGTTCGTCATTAGGATTAACCATTAGTGCTGACTGGCCCAATTTGGTCTCCGGCCGGGTTGTGGCGATTACTACTTCCCCGTTACCGTCAGCCATCGGATAAGCGATTCGCCAAAGCTGGGTATCTTCTTCCTCGTGTACCACTTCGATGTCGGAGAAGCTGGTGCCATGGAAAGTGCAGTAATTGACGATGCGTTTACCTCTGTAAATCAACCCATCGTCCCACATCTGCTTGAATGTTTTATAAGATTGTTCGACAACTTTATCATCGAGTGTGTAGGTAAAACGCGTCCAATCGCAGCTGGCTCCAAGCGCCCTGATTTGCGACTGAAAGTTATGCTTATTTTGCTCTACAAAGTCCCATATCTGCTTGTATAACTCCTCTCGCGAGAAGTCAAAACGGCTTTTCCCCTGCTCTTCCAGCTTCTTTTCATAAACCACCTGGGTTTCAAAACCGGCGTGGTCGGCGCCGGGAACGAACAGCGTAGCTTTCCCCTGCATCCGGTGGTAGCGGACCAGCGTATCTTCGATGGCAATCGTCAACCCAAAACCGATGTGCAGATCGGCATTGGCATTGGGCGGCGGCATAACGATGCTGAAATACTCCCTATCACCCTGCCCCTTTGGCAAAAAAGCGCCTTTTTTCTCCCAGAGCGCATATATATCAGCTTCATACTCCGCCGGATTATATGCCTTAGGCAACTTCATAACTGTTTTTCAGTATACCCAGTAGTAGACTTTCGAGCCAGCTCGTCTTTGCATGAAATTTTTATTATTCGATAGCAAGATTATCTTTTATTGTAAGACTCTCTGTCAAAGATGGTGCTTTTGACGAGCTGAACAGTCGTAGGCAATGTCGAATAATCTCGAAAGCTCACTACTGGGATAGCAAACTGAGACCCCCTATCTGTTTTTCTGTCTTTTCACGTGAAAAATTAGTAAACTAATAATAACCTTTCACGTGAAAAGGCTCCCTCAAAACACCTACCGTACGGGTAGGATGCCAGAATGACCTTTGTTTTGGACCCACCCGTGTTTGTTTCCACTTTTATTATACTACATCCGTAAACCCGGGTCTGGTTCTAAGGAATACGGGTCTGCAGGTGGCCGCTTATTACTAGCTCGGTAGAAGCCAAGTGTGGCTACCATCGCTGCGTTGTCGGTACACAGTTTGATATCTGGATAAATTACCGCAGTTTTTAGACGTTTTTTTGTTTCTGTTCTCAGGAGTTGATTAGCTGCCACTCCGCCGGCTATGGCGATACTTTTAGGATTGAGTTCATTTTCGGCGATTTTTAGGTGCTGCACGAGCGTTTCAACCGCTGTCTTTTGAAAACTGGCAGCTATATTTGCTTTTTGGGCCTCATCTAGGGCCTCTGGAAGCTTGGCGGAAGGGAAGTCGTAATCATTCCCGGTTTGAGTCTGGGCGACCCTTAAAACGGCTGTTTTGAGCCCAGAGAATGAAAAATCGTATTTATTGGCGGTTTTTGCTATCGGGAACTCGATGCTATCCGGGTTACCCTTCTTAGCAGCCTTGGCAATAGAGGGGCCACCGGGGTAGGGAAGCCCGAGGAGCTTGGCCACCTTATCAAAGGCTTCACCGACAGCATCATCGGTTGTTCGTCCTAATACCTTGTAGTCGAAGTGGTTCTTGAATAGTACCAATTGCGTATGA
Source organism: Saccharimonadales bacterium (SeqCode) (assembly GCA_040879175.1). Lineage (GTDB taxonomy): Bacteria > Patescibacteriota > Saccharimonadia > Saccharimonadales > UBA10212 > 2-01-FULL-49-22. Next base: position 486 of record JBBDKW010000005.1, on the reverse strand, counting down.
CCACCTGACACTATCAAGGCTAACAGGGGAAACCGGATTTGATTCTTTTCTAAAAATGCCGCGTAAACGTGCGTCTCGACGTGATTGACAGCGTAAAGAGGCTTCTTCTTGGCGATTGCCAGGGTACGGGCAGTTAAAACACCTACAAGCAGGCTACCGAGCAGTCCAGGGCCTTGTGTCACAGCGATAGCATCGATATCGTTCCAATCTGTTCTAGCCTCTTTTAAAGCTTGGTCAATAACAGGTAGGATGACTTCTATGTGGCTGCGGGCGGCTATTTCTGGCACCACTCCGCCAAAGGGTATGTGTAAGTCCAAACTACTAGCCACAACGTTACTAAGAAGTTTCGGCCTCCGCTGGATAGCGGACTCAACCACCGCGGCTGCTGTTTCATCACAACTGGTCTCAATTCCCAAGATTCTCATCAGATGTACAGTATACTGGAAACATGAATTTCCGGCGCCTAGTTAAAGCTGTAACACCCCT
>JBBDKW010000004.1:0-43858 GCA_040879175.1 Saccharimonadales bacterium (SeqCode) | reverse complement strand
GAGCGCTTCCTTGCCAAGGAAGAGGCCAGGGGTTAGAGTCCCCTCACCCGCACCAAATAAAAATCCCCGACAATCGGGGATTTTTATTTAGAAAATTTTCTATAAATATTGGTTTTAGCGACGGCGTAGGCCGGGCAGGTCAGAAACTTTAGCTTCACCGGTAATCAGGGCAACGGCTATGCCCGTTATAACCAGTGCGGCTGCGGCCATCATTAAGAATAGGCCGAGAGCGACGGGTGAACCCCAAGTCCATTCCATGGACCCTCCTTTTGCCCACCCGTTATTAACTTACAGTTCAACAATAGCGACTTTTTGCTTATGTTGCAACTTTTTGGTGGGCGGGGCGGGAATCGAACCCGCATCCCTTGCGGGACACGATTTTAAGTCGTGCGCGTATACCTGGTTCCGCCACCCGCCCGGTGGAGGCGCGGACGGGAATTGCACCCGCCTTTGAAGTTTTGCAGACTTCTACCTAACTACTCGGTCACCGCGCCACACATCTATAATTATACTTTCCCTACCCCCTACTCCCAACACCCTAATCAATTGTTTGTCTTTTTTGACGAATCATCCAGTTATCAGCATTATAAAAACGGTCAGCTGCGGAGTTAAGCGCCTGGCGTTCATAACCAAAAACTGACCCGCGGGTTATATACAGAAAGTTTGGCTGGTACAGCGCCAGGGCTGGAGCGTCCTTTCGCCAGACCTTTAAAAATTCTTCATATTTGATTGCCCGAAGCTTTGGATCTATCCTTGTCCTGCCGGCTTGCAGCGCTTGGTCGGCGATAGAAGACTTATACTCACTTAGGTTAAGATGGCCCTGCGAGTTAATACTTGCCTGGCTGCTGTCCCAGTAGGCAAACATATCCGGGTCTACCCCCAAGCTAACACCATATAGCAGAACGTCGTAGTCATGGTTGCCGATGATGCTCCCCTGTAATTCGTCGCCGTCATAGTAATTGACCTTAACCTTTACGCCTACCTTGGCCCACTCTTCTTGTAAGAACTTGGCCGTAACTGTGTAGTTCTTGGTGTCTTGCGAACTTAAATCGAAAGCTAGAGGTTGACCGTCTTTGAAACGCTGGCCACCAGCACCACGCAGCCAACCCTCGTCGTCTAAGATCTTGTTGGCTAATTCAGGATTATAGGGTAGCTGGGCCAGGCCAGGGTTGTAACCGATCTGTCCCCGAAGGAAAGGCTGGTTAACCTTTTTGGCCACATAAGGCGTTAGGCTGTCAACCTGTCGCACGTCAACGCTGCTCACCAGCGCTTTTCTAACATTGAGGCTCTTAAGTATCGGCCTTGAGTTATTGAAGAAGGCCATCACGGCGCTGGTCAGGGGTGTAATGTACTCCTGTAACGCACCATCGGCTCGCAACTCATCGGGCGTGCTTTCCAGCCCGCTGATAGCATTTATTTGTTTTTGTTTGAAGGCTTCGATTAACCGAGTTTCATCACTGAACATTAACAAATTAAAGCCATCGAGCTTAGGTCGTCCTTGCCAATAGTCGTTAAAAGCCGCCAGGGTTATCCGTTGCCGGCGATCGATTGTAGCACTCGAGGCTGAACCGCTAACCTCTACGAATCGCCATACGAAAGGCCCGGTGCCAATTGGTTGCGTGTTAAACGATGCGCTTCTTAGCTGTTCCGCGGGGATATCTTCCAGCAGGTGCTTGGGAACAATGCCGTTCGTAAGTGCATGCGGAAAGGAGCTAAGGGAATTCGGTAAAGTAAAGTTGACCGTGTAGGCGTCTTGTTTAGTAACCTTAATGTCTTGCCAGCTACTGTATAAGGCCGATTGAGCGCCTACGGTTTGAATTATCTGATAGGTAAAAACCACGTCGTCGGCCGTAAAAGGCTTACCGTCATGCCAAATAATGTCTTTCCTAAGGTATACCGTGTAAATTTTTTCCGTATCGTCCAGGCGGTAATTCTCGGCCATATCGCCTGCAAGGTTATTATTTGTATCGTATTTGAATAGGCCTGCAAAGACCAACCGGCTAACAGCCACGTCCGCTGCACCGGATGCATATATGGGGTTGGCGTTAGTAAAAGTGCCAACGATTCCCTCGGAGTACAGCCCGCCGGGTACCGGTTGTAGGCTCTGGTAATAGCGTGATAAATCACGGAACTGGGCAAACGTCGCGAAAAAAAGGACCACAAAAAGACCGACCCATAAAAATACAAATCGCCTGACCGAAACCAGCCGTTCGAACCGGCGCAGGAGCAACCTGTCAATTTTCTGGTCTGCTTGCTGACCAAGCTCTAGAGCCCCGCGCCGCCTTTTTGTGACGCGGCGTAGAAACCTTTTTTTTGTCTCATCGTCAACTACGGCCAAATCTTCCTCCGTTAGAGTATCCGGTGTGTTTACTGGGCAACGATGGTCATAATTATACTGGCGGCAAAGATAAAGACCAGAATAATGGTTAACTGATGCAACGTCTTATCCGAACCGCGCCGGACGGTATTGACTTCGCCGCCACCGCCTAAACCGGCGCCGAGGCTGGCACCGCGGGTTTGTATCAGAATCAGAATAATGAGTAGTACTACCGAAATGATGGTAACGTAGTTCCAAATATTCATCCCGTTAGAAATCCTTTCTCAGAATGTTTAACTAACATACGATAATCGTATTGCGATTTGCGGTAATTTCTAACGGGATTCATTTGTTCTCCAGTATTTGGCTTACTAAAAAGTTAACAAGCCCGACGATTATACCGGCAATAATCGCCACCCCGAAGTGCTCGACGTAAAGTGGTGAATAAATCCAATGGACAATCATAATCAATACGCCATTAATAACCAGCATAAAAAGCCCGAGGCTCAAAATGATAGCCGGAAAAGACAGGACGATTAACAGCGGTTTGAGCGCCATATTAACCAGCGCCAGGAAAAAGCCGGCGAAAATTACAGTTCCCACGCCATCGCCGACGCTCAAGCGGTCGGGGCCGAGCAATGACGCCGCAATCCAAAGACCCAGAGCTGACACGAACCAGCGAATGCTAAAGCGTGCCAAAATATGCTGCATATGGATTTATTGTATCAAGCTTACTGACACTTAGGCGACTCTGAATCTACTTTAACGCCTTTAGGCGATGAGCGACCCGGGCGCCGGTTTTGGCACCCAGCAACTTCTGAATCTCAACGGCGGAAGCATTAAGGACATTACGCGTCGAACCGAAATGGTTTATTAGCTTCTTGCGGGTCAATGGTCCAACACCCGGAACTTCATCCAATAAGCTGGCGGTCTGCCTGGTTCGGCGCAGCGTGCTATGGTAGCTAACGGCGAAGCGATGCGATTCGTCGCGGATACGTTGCAGCAGTTTTACCGGGTGAGAGTCTTGTCCCAAATGTACGGTTTCGAATTGGCCGTCGGGCTGCTTAATTATCAGGTCCTCAAACCGTTTAGCCAGACCAATTGTTGGTATATCCCGATAGCCGGCTTGGTCGCGGGCGGCGTAAGCGGCGGATAATTGGCCCTTACCGCCATCAATCAATATCAGATCCGGTAGTCCCCATTTTTTAACATTTGTCTGGCTGAAGCGACGGCTGAGGGCCTCGAAAATATGGGCAAAATCGTCATTACCAAGTGTGCGCATCTTGAACTTGCGATAAGCCGCCTTCTCCGGGACTCCGTCCGTGAATACGACCATACTGGCGGCGGTATCGGTCCCGGCAATATGGCTGATGTCGTAGCCTTCGATACGGCGCGGTGGGTTTTTAAGTTTCAGTATTTTGGCTAGCTCAACCAGAGCTTTATCGCGGCTGACATCCTGGATTTCCTTGTCACCAAACAGTACTTGGCGGGACAGCGCCTGCAGGCTAAAAAGTTGGTTCCTAAAGCGGGCGGCTGATTCAAAATCCCTAGCCTTGGCGGCCCTTTTCATATCACGCTCCATCTGTTTCATCAGGGTCACTCTTTCACCACGCAAATACTGCATAAGCTTGCGTAGATTTGCTCGATATTCCTTCAGGTTGGTATGGCCATCCTCCAAACCGGGGTCCAGACCCAGATGGTAGTACAACGTGGCCCGCTTTTGGTTTACCGGCTTACTAATGGCGTATGGGAAGGCTCGGCGCAGATAGCGCAGGGCTTTTTTAACGGCGAAGCCGTTAATGTAGGGGCCGAAGTATTCGGCGCCGTCGTCCAATGGGCGGCGTACCAAATTCACCGTCGGATAATCGCTTTTGTAATCAATCCGCACATACTGCGAGCTCTTATCGTCACGCAACAAGATGTTATAACGCGGCAAGTAGCGCCTAACCAACTCGGCTTCTAAGAAAAGGGCATCGACTTCGGTTTCAAGCTCGGTCCAATCGGTATCAACAATTTCACCAATCAATCTATCGGTCTTGGGGTCGTTAATTCGGCTCTTCTGATAATACTGCCGTACTCGGTTGTGTAAGTTGGCCGCTTTACCAACATAAATAATCTCGCCGGCATTATCCTTATGGAAATAAACCCCCGGAGATTTCGGCAACTTCTTTAACTTCTCCTCCAACTTCTTTTTCATTTCCCATACATATTATAGAAGACAAGGTACGAGAGTCTCCAACTAGATCAGAGTAGGCTCCTATTACAGTAGGTGTTGAGCGAGCATGTTGGCAAAGAAGAATTTCCTTTTACGTTCTTCTGAGCTAATATGCGAGCGACTATTTCCGATGTTTTTCGGCTGTTTGTTCGGAGCTTTCGGTTGCACCACCTTCAGCGGTTTCACCTGCCTCGCCTTCGGCTACCTCTTCACCTTCGACAGCTTCGGCTTCTTCCTCAGCGGCAGCTTCTTCCTCAGCCATCATTGCCTTGGTTTCTACCACCGTGGCGATGGGGTGTTCAGGTTCAGTCAGGATAGTAACCCCGTCGGGCACGTCTAAATCGGTCACCATAATCTTATCGTGCAGCTCGGCCAACCTAGCACCGTCAATCACCAGTTCGTCGGGCAGGTTCGCTGGCAAAGCTTCAACCTCTACGCTGTCAAGCTGGTGTAGGACCATTAAACCGACCTTCTCAGCCGGTATTTCACCTTCAATCCGTATCGGCACCTCGGCTTCAACTTTTTCATCGCGCCTGATTGTCTGAAATACCACATGCTGCAGGCGTCTCTTTACGGGGTGAAAGTGGGCATCCTTAATAAGTACAAAATATTTCTGATTACCGACTTCCAAATTCAACGGGTGGTGCTTGCCGGCCGCCTCATAAACTCTCTCGAGCTCCAGCTCGGGGGCCATAACATGGATGGACTGCTGGCCGTGGTTATGGACAACAGCCGGTACAAAGCCCTCTTTTCTGAGGCTCTTGATGCCTTTGCCGAGAACTTGTCGCTCTTCCAGCTTTACCGGTGCGTCTAAATTAACCGCCATATCCTTCCCCGTTAATCCCGAATATTATATCAGAAGAATAGGGTAAGTAATATACAATTAAGGAGAATGTTTTTCGATGTTGCGGAACTTATCCGATGGGGCGGACTTTTAGTAATCGCTTTTATCGTTTTTGCTGAAAGCGGGCTATTCTTCGGCTTCTTTTTTCCAGGCGATACCCTGCTGCTGACAGCCGGTTTCTTTGCCGCCCAAGGTCTGCTGCCGATCGAAACGCTTATCATCATTATAGTGGTGGCGGCCGTGGTTGGTGATAACGTCGGTTACCAAACCGGTAAACACCTCGGCCCAAAAGTCTTCAAGCGCCGCGACGGATTATTTTTTCGGCGGGAATATATTGAGCGGGCCCAGCGTTTTTATGAAAAGCATGGCGGCAAAACAATTATAATTGCCCGCTTTTTCCCGGCTGTTAGGACGTTTGCGCCGATTGTGGCCGGTGTCGGTAAGATGAACTGGCTATATTTTGCCACTTATAATGTCGTTGGAGCGGTACTCTGGGGAGTTGGAGTTACCCTGGCCGGTTATTACATCGGTACCAGCTTCCCGAGCATCGACCATTACATCCTGCCAGCGCTCCTAATAATGGGCCATATCTTACTATTTATAATCTTGTACCAAATATTTAGGAATCCGCAGGTCAGGGCCAAGCTGAAAAGGGCCATACGCGAGGAGTGGGACCACTATTTCGCTAAAAATCGCGGCCGTAATTAGAGCATTTTCGACAAAAATTGGCCGGTGTAGCTGGATTTTTTCTTAGCTACCTGTTCTGGGGTGCCAACGGCTATGATTTGGCCACCGGCGTCGCCGCCTTCGGGGCCCATATCGATGATGTGGTCAGCCGATTTAACCACGTCCAGATTATGCTCGATGACGATTACGCTGTTGCCGCTTTCAACCAATGCGTGGAGAACTTTCAGCAGTTTTGCTACATCAGCCATATGCAGGCCGGTTGTCGGTTCATCCAAAATATAAAGTGTGCGGCCGGTTGGCCGGCGCGACAGCTCTGTCGCCAGTTTGACACGCTGCGCCTCGCCGCCAGACAGTGTGGTAGCCGGTTGGCCAAGTGTGATGTAACCCAACCCTACGTCCACAAGTGTCTGAAGCTTACGGGCAATAGCCGGTATATTTTCAAAAAATTCCAGCGCCTGTTCGCACGTCATATCAAGCACATCGCTAACAGTCTTACCCTTGTAGTGAATTTCCAGAGCTTCGCGGTTATATCGTTTGCCGTGACAGACTTCGCAGGGCACGTAAACATCCGGCAAAAAGTGCATTTCGATCTTTATCATTCCGTCGCCAGCGCAGTTTTCGCAGCGACCGCCCTTGACATTGAAGCTGAAGCGGCCGGGCATATAACCGCGTAGCTTGGCTTCGGGAGTCGCCGCAAAAAGCTCGCGGATGGGGGTAAATACTCCGGTATAGGTCGCCGGATTGGAGCGCGGCGTGCGGCCGATTGGCGATTGGTCAATCACAACGGCTTTGTCCAGGTGGCTGATGCCTTCAATATCCTCATGCCGTCCCGGAACTGTCTGTGCTCGCATCAGCCGGGCGCTTAACTCGCGAGCCAAGATATCGTTAATAAGACTCGATTTGCCTGAGCCGGATACACCGCTTACGACCACCAGCTGGCCGAGCGGTATGGTTACATCAATGCTTTTGAGGTTATTTTCGCGTGCCCCCTTGACCGTCAGGTTTTTACCATTTCCGGGGCGCCGATTTTTTGGTGTTGGAATAATACGATCGCCGCGCAAAAATTCGGCGGTGGCGCTGTTTTTGGCCTTAGCGACTTGAGTGGGCGTCCCAGTGGCTACGATCTCGCCGCCATGGATACCGGCGCCTGGGCCGATATCCACCAGAAAATCGGCCGATCTGATGGTTTCCTCGTCGTGTTCTACCACGATTACGGAATTACCCAGATCGCGCAGCCTTTCCAAGGTGTTGAGAAGCCGCTTATTATCGCGTTGGTGCAGACCGATGCTGGGTTCGTCCAGTACATAAAGTACCCCTTGCAAACCGGAGCCTATTTGGGTAGCTAAGCGTATGCGTTGGGCCTCACCGCCGGCTAGCGAAACGGCACTGCGTGACAATGTCAGATAATTCAGGCCAACATCTTGTAGAAACTTAAGGCGAGCATTGATTTCTTTCAAGATTTGGCGGGCTATTTCCTGCTCTTTGGGGTTCAACCTAATTTTTTGGAAAAAGTCCAGGGCTTTATCTATATCCAAATAACAGATGTCCATAATATTTTTTTCGGCCACAGTCACTGCCAGCACCTCGGGCTTGAGGCGTTTTCCCTCACAAGCGTGGCAGGGCCGTTCCTGCATAAAACGCTCGATTTCGCGGCGCATAAAGTCGCTTTGAGTTTCTTTATGGCGGCGCTCCAAATTGGGAATCACCCCTTCGTAAGTCGTCCCAAAAGACCGGTCCATGCCTAAACCGACGCGGTAAGATTCGTTGCCTGTCCCATAAAGTATAATGTCGAGCTGTTTCTTGGTAAGCTCGCCAGTGGGCTGATGAATCGAGAAACCATATCGGTCACCGACGGCCTGTAATTTTTTAACATACCATGAGTCGGTGTTGATACGGTTATACGGCCTGACGGCCCCCTCGGCAATCGTCAACCGCCCGTTAGGAATTACCAGCTCCGGGTCAACTTCTAGTCGGCTGCCAAGTCCGGTGCAGACCGGGCAGGCACCGTGCGGCGAGTTAAAACTGAATGTCCGCGGTTCGAGTTCGGGAATAGCTACATCGGGGTGGTCAACACAGGCGTATTTCAGCGAAAAGCTAACGTCCACTTTGGTTTCGGCGTTATGCACTACCAGTAATCCATCAGATATATCAAAAGCCTGCTCAACGCTCTGGGCTAAGCGACCGCGGCTTTCTTCATCATTCACTAATCTATCAACAACTACTTCTATGGTATGTTTGAAGTTCTTGTTAAGCGACGGAAACTCGTCCAAGGCATAGACCACGCCGTCGACTCGAACCCTGGCATATCCGGCACGCTGGTATTGCTCTGGTATATGCTCAAAGGCGCCTTTTTTATCAATAACTATCGGTGCCAATATCATCAGCCTGGCTGCTTTGGAACCGCCCGTGATCTGATCAACCACAGCGGTTGATGTCTGGCGGGCCACCGGTTTGCCGCAGACCGGGCAGTGCGGAATGCCGACTCGGGCAAATAGCAGGCGCAGGTAATCATAGATCTCGGTAACTGTAGCTACGGTACTACGTGGATTGCGGCTGGTTGATTTCTGGTCGATGCTAATCGCCGGGCTCAGCCCGTCGATCTGGTCGACGTCGGGCTTTTCCATTAGCCCTAGAAATTGCCGGGCATAGGCGCTTAACGATTCAACATAGCGGCGTTGGCCCTCGGCGTAGATAGTATCAAAGGCCAACGACGATTTACCGGAGCCGGAAAGTCCGGTTATAACCACCAGTTTCTCCCTTGGGATCTCAAGGTTGATATTTTTTAAGTTATGCTCCCGCGCACCTCTAACAGATATAAAATCACTCATTTAGCCAAGTGATTATACATAAGAATACTTAAAATTTCCAGACCCTAAGGTAAATAAGCACTAGCTAAATATAATTATTGCAAAACAGTCAATTTAGTTGTAATATTCAAATAATCTTGGAGTGGAATATGTGGGATTTTCTTTTGGTACTAGGCCAAGTTCCCGGCACAAAGTTCGTTATAACCTTTTCGGAAGTTGTCGGCTTCTGTATATTGACGCCTCTTTTATGGGCGGCTCGTAAAAAGTATCTCCACACCGACCTGAGGCGAACCATACGTCTGCTAACAGTCCATCTGCGCAGTAAAAAAGGTCAGCAGCTCAGATTGCCGGTCTAATCGACTTCTCATACTCCTTTAAATCTTCAAGTAAATGGCTTTTATCGCGGCTTAAACCGGACGTTTTAACTAATTCTTCAATTTGGGTCAAGAATCTGTCTGCCAACGAAATCTTACCGCCGAGCAATTTTTGGTAGCGGAATTTGGCCCACGCTTGCTTTTCGGTGTCTGTTAAAGCCTCGGGAAAATTGCGTGCCTTATAGAGCGGCAACAGGGCTTTTAGGCGGCCGTCTTGAAAATCTAAATCCAACCTTGTTAATTCACTCGGTTTTGCCGCCCTAACTACCGACATCTTGGTTTTATCTTCATCTTTAACAAAAGAGTCATACAACTGGTTATCAACTTCTTGCTCATCAATGACTAGGTCCGGCTGGCGTGGTGGCCACATAAGATCTAACGCCTCAAGCAGTTTGTCGCCGAAGCCCTTGGCCTTTTGCAGCTTCCTGAGGTGAACCTCGATAACTGCCTTATGTAGCTTTAGCCGCCTGGCGCTAACCTCATCAAGCACGCTCAACGGTGCGATAGCCGGACAGCGGTTGTATTGAAGAAGTTTAACCGGAAAGTAAGGCGCTTCTTCGGAGCGGTCCGCCCAGCGCTCGGCCAGTTCGCCGACCGATAAATCTTTAAATTCGTCGGGGTCAATCCGCAAATCGTACATCATTGCGCCCGATTTATCGGCCTTTTGGGCGGCCATTACGGCGATAGTCGTTTTTTCGAATTCAGAAGGATAGCGGCCGCTGGTGTAAATCAGCGGCTCATCTTTGGTGACAAGCGGCGCAACATTACGCTTACCGCGTATATTTAAGAGGAACTCAAAAATTTTTGGCTGTTTCTGCTTGAGCAGTCGGGCTACGGCGATGGATGCTTTGACATCACTCATCGCATCGTGCGCATCCACGTGGTCGAGTTTATTAATGGCACTGATGTATTCCAAGCTGTTGGTCGGCCTGCCGTCCGGCGCGAAAGGCCATCCAATCCCGTCCGGCCTGAGTGCTCTGGTCATCCGTACCACGTCTAAGAGGTCCCAGGTTGAGCAATTGTTTGTCCAGCTCCATTCGTAGGCGTCGTGAAAATTGCGCCAAAGAGTGAAACGAATGAAATCGTTATCGAAACGGATGTTGTTGTAACCGACTATAATTGTATCCTTGATAGATACTTGACTTGTTAAGTATTTTGCAAATTCGGCTTCAGATATACCTTCAGCCAATGTTTTTTGGGGCGTGATACCGTGTACCAGCACCGCGCCCGGTTCTGGTAATACGTCAGGCGTCATCTTGATTAAGAAATTGTCTGGCTTGCCAGCCGGATGAAGGTCCATATCCGTCCGCTGCCCGGCAAACTGCATAATACGATCAGTCCGTGGGCTAAACCCGCTCGTCTCCACATCATAAAAATAAAACGTCATCTAGTACTCCAGCTCCCCAATCGTGGGCTGACCGATCAGAATTTTTTGGCCGGGTTCGATTCCCTGCCGTTCTAGCTCTTTGACTATCCCCTCTTTGCGCAAGATGTCAAATAGTCGTTGTTCGCCATGGTAGTCACCAAAATGGGTACGGTGGGCGAAGCGTTCGATTTTGTGCCCTGTCACCGAGAAACCATTTTCAATTTTGTTGACTTGCCAGGTATCCTCCTCTTTTAGGCCAATAACCGGCAGTTCTTTTTTGGCTTTTTTCTTGGCTGTCAACTTTGCCTTAGCTACTTTTTTAACAACCAGCCGTAGAAGCTCATCAATGCCCTCTTTTTTCGGGCTGGATATGGTCATTACCGCTGAACCTTTTGGTACGGCTTTTTTTAGGGCTTTCAATTGAAACTGTAGGTGTTTTTTATCAACACCGTCTATTTTGGTCAGCGCGATTATCTGTGGCCGACGGCTTAAATCAATCGCGTAGGCCGCCAGTTCATCCATTATGGTTTTATAATCAATCGCTATATCCCGGCTATAAACGTCTATCAGATGGACCAATACGCTGGTGCGTTCAACGTGGCGCAGGAATTCATCGCCAAGCCCTTTGCCCTGGCTGGCGCCGGAAATTAAGCCGGGAATATCCGCAAACAACAGACTGGTTTTTTGGTCAATATCGACCACCCCCAGATTCGGTACCAGTGTGGTAAAGGGATAGTCGGCAATTTCCGGCTTGGCGTTGCTGATGACGGATAACAGGGTCGATTTGCCGGCATTTGGCAATCCGACTATACCGACGTCGGCAATCATTTTGAGCTCGAATTTGGCCTCGACTTCTTGGCCATTTTCGCCTTTTTCAGCCACCCGCGGCGCCTGGCGGGTCGAACTGACAAAGTGGGCATTGCCAAAGCCGCCACGGCCACCGCGAGCTAGAACTTCGGCTTGGCCGTCGGCTGTAAAATCAGCCAAAACCTTACCCGATTTGTCCGAAACTACCGTGCCAACAGGTACGTCAACTTTCAGATCGGTACCGCTTTTACCGTGCCTTTTGGCCTTGCCGCCCGTTTTACCGTTCTCAGCCGCCAACCTTTTTTTGTAACGGAAGCCTGCCAGGGTATTCTGGTTGCGACTGGCGTGCAGAATGACGTCGCCGCCGTCGCCGCCGTCACCACCGTCGGGTCCGCCGCGCGCACGGAACATTTCATGGCGGAAGCTGGTGATGCCGTCGCCGCCATCACCAGCCTTTATCGTCACCCGGACACGATCCACAAAACTCATAAATATAGCTTATAGCAAACAGCGGTTAGCTAATAGCTATCGGCTCACGGCTATCTATAGATGTAGTCGGGGAAGTAGGAGGCCGGTATCCAATCGCTATAGCCAATGCGGCCCCAGCCGGCCAAACCATTCATGTCTGAGTATTTAATTTCGATACCATTTAATCCAACTCTAACGGCGTCAACCACCGCCACGTGGCCGGCCCAGCCCCTGTCGCTTTGGCCAATGGCGCCAACCTTTGGAATGTTGCTGACCGTCCAGCCGGACAGGCGAGCGTATTCGTCCCAGGTGTTGGCGTTGCCCCAGTTGGTTGGCACCGCCACTTTTGAGGCGACGTACCAGGTGCAGTAGCCGTAATCATAGCCGTTGCCGCCGTATCTGACAGCAAACGAACCATAGGTTATTGTTGCTTGCACACGGCCGTTAGGGATAATAATCAACTCACCGGCGCGCAGGCCGTTTACTTCGGCGTCGTTATAGACGATAATCAGCCGTTCATCGGAACGATACCGCTGGGCCAAAGATGCCGGCGTATCGCCGGACTTTACCTTGTAGACGATGCCATTAACCGGCGGAATTACTAAGTTTACTCCTGCGGAAATGTTATCGCCTGCCAAATTGTTCGACCAACGGATGCTGCTGGCGCTGACCCCGAATTTCTCTGCCAGGCCGCTGACTGTATCACCCGCTTGCGTTGTATAGCGAATAATGTCGTGTTTCGATTTTTGGGCGGTGGCTACAACCTGGGGCTTGGCTAAAACGGTGGTGTCGTTCGGCACCATCGACAGCAATAAGCTGTCGGAGTCGGCTTGGTTGCGAATAGCAGTCAACTCGGATAATTTGGCCATCTGCGCGACATTTAAGGCTATCTGGGCGGACGATAGCTGGTCCAGCGGATTGGAAAGTGAACTGGCGGTGCCGACGGCGCTGTTAAGCGTGTTTGAGCGAATGGTGTGGCTGGCAGAACGGTTTGTAATAACGAAGATACCAACCGCCAACAGCAGCAAGACGTTGCCGGAAATAATCCCCCAACGAATCAAACGGCGTTTGGAACGCTTATCAAGCACCGGCGGGCGGTATAACTGGGGCAGCGACTCGACGATCGGGACGCTTTTGCTATACTTGCCGAACAAATTTGCGAATTTATGAATAGCTGACATATTATATCAAGTCCAAGTGCCGAAGTAGTACCTCTACCCCTGTTAGGTTGCTATTGACAAGCGTCATTGCCCGGAACAACTTTTTACCCCGTATTTAGCAATAGCTGCCTGGTGCTCCTCTAGGGTATACGTGTAGTGCATCTTGCAGTCTTTGCCGGTGAAGTAATAGATATAAGTGCTTCTTGCCGGATTGGCGACGGCCCGCAACGCACCCTTTGTAACATTGCTAATCGGCCCCGGAGGCAAGCCTGGATGAAGGTACGTGTTATAGGCTGAATTGATGCTCAAGCTGCGTGGTTGGCCGGCGACATCGGATGCATAATAGGCAGTGGCGTCGGCTTGCAGCACCATATTGCGCGCCAATCTGGCCAGCAGAACTTGGGCAACTATTGGTTGGTCGGTCTCATTATCGGTCTCTTTCAGAACGATTGAAGCCAGCGTAATCCCCTCAAATACGCTCAATCTTTGGGATTCAAAGCCGTCGGCGATGTCCGGCGTCAGGTATTTAGCCATCTCGTCCAGTGACTGGCGGACAATTGTTGACGGCGGCGTATTGGCCTGCTTTTGGAACGAATCGGGGTATACATAGCCCTCTAAGCTCGCGCCTCTTGGCAGGCTGGCCAATGCCGGATGCCCGGAGTAGGCAGCCGGATGAAAAGCTGCTTTTACTTCGGCTGTTGAATAACCGGCTTTCCGAAAGATTTGCTGAATCTCCGCCAGCCGCTTACCTGGTAGAATGGTCAGCAAGTCCCTGGCTACGTCGCCTTTTACCATTTTGGCGACGATAGCCTGTACACTCATTGACGGGCTCAAGCGGTAGGTCCCTGCCTGCAGCTTGTCACGGTAGCCATTGGTTGTCACATAGATTCCAAAGGCGCTAATGCTGCGGATTAGGCCGGCTACTTGCAAATCAACCGCTATCTGGTGGACGCCGTTACCGGGGGTAACCGTAAAAAAAACGCTGTCGGCAGACGAGGAAACCGGTTTTAGGCTGTTGCTGTACCAGATACGCAAAGTAACAGCTGTACCGCCTACTAAAATCAAGGCCACCGCCAAAGCTATCAGCCAGAACTTTTTTCTCATACAGTCATCCTATCAGCCTCGGCTCCGTCTAAAAAATCCTGCAAAATAATCGCCGCCGCCAAGCTATGCTCATCTGAATTTTGATGTTTGAATTTTGATGTTTGAATTTTTCGAGCTGCAAGCTCGCTCGTTAATGCTTCGTCCTGCCAATAGGCCGGTGTGGCCAGTTTTTGCTTGGCTTTATCTGTCCATTCGCGAATCCATTGTGTTTGCTTTGTTTCTTCGCCAGACAAGTTGCGCGGCAGGCCGATGACAATGGCCTCAACCTGGTGTTCAGATGTGTATTTCCTGACGGTGTTTATGGCATCTTTGGTTGGAACGCTCATCAGCGGCTCGGCCAATCTGGCAACATTAGAAGCCCGCGCAATACCTGTCCGGATGGCTCCCACATCAAGACCCAAAATCTCCTTAGCTTCCACTCGGCTCCGTCTTAATCTGTTCCTGTATGACTGTAATTTTACCGGCTTTGGGCGCTTTGCTGACCCAGAAGGGGCTCATATGGACTTCGACATTTTTAACTCCTGGTAACTCGCCAAGCAGGCTTTTAATCTCGCTGGTTTTTTTACCGCCGACCTGTTTTTTGATAGCATCGGTATTGATAATTGGTATCGCCGTGGTTTCGGCATTGATGTTCAGGGTGGCAACGGTTGATGATTTTTGGCTACTGATACTGACTGTCGCGGCTTGTAGGACGTCATCGGTGCCGATTTTCTGCTTACTTTTGTCAATTTGTTTGTTAAGCTCGTTGGTTATGGCTTTTTTCAGCTCTTCTTTGGGAACCACCAATACGCTATAGGAAATCTTGATTGAAACGTTGGCTTCAGAGGCAGCCTGGCCGACGGCCGGCGTCGCGGTAACGGCCGGGTCTTTGACTTTCAGCGTCGCTTCGATGATATAAAAGCCTTCTTCGTCGAGGCTTTTCTTGAAGTTATCGACGAACTTGTTCCTATCTTCGTCGGTGATTTTGCTAGTCGCGCCGTTGACATCGGCTTGGCTGAGAATTTTTTCGATGTCGTCCGTACCGCCCGATGCAGAGCCGGTGGCGCTTATATCAGAACGGTTTGTAACTGTAAAATTAGCGTTAGAAACGTTGTATCTGGCTCCGGCGGCTTGGGCAATGATAGTAACTGCATTTGTCTTATAGTAGTTGCAACTTCCGGAAGGATAGTCGAAGGCGAAGGTCGCACTCTGCTGAGTTACATAATACAATCCACCCGTATTTACACCAGTACCAGCAGGAACATTACTAGGTATGCTCCCAAGGTCAGGGGCACAGGCCTTACCTGTCATCGTAATGCTTCCACTGGCTTTTTTACCGTTGTTCTGTTCGCCTGTAGCCTGGACTTTTTGGCTGGATTTTAGGTCGGCTGTCTTTAGAACGGCCGGTATAATGTCCTTTTCTTCGTCCAAAGTCGTGGCTTTATCTGAAGTGGTCAACTCAAATACGGCACTTAAGGGGGTGGCCTCGGTTTGCAGCGTGATTGTTGCCTTGGGCCAGATAAAAATTGCCAAGATTAAAAATGTAATCAGAGAAATAATGCCGATTGCACCCAGGGCCAGCAAGAGCCTGAAGCGTTCAAAATTCGGTATTTTGAGCTTTTTATCACGGGGCGGTTTCTTGGGATGGGCAGCCGCTGTTTCTTCCTCATCGGCGTCTTCCAGCGGAATTGTTTCGGGCTCTTCTACCGTTCCGGCTGCCGCCAGCCCGCCGATAGAACGATGGTAATCCAACTTGGCGTCTCCGGCGTCAATCTCAGCATCTGGGTCATCGGGAACAGCCGGTTTCTCCTGTGGCAAATCTACCGGTGAGGGCGGGACTTCCGGCTTGCTTTGCAAGTTCTTAGCAACGTGTATTCCGGCGGCGCCCGCCAACGGTAATAACGCCGCCTCGCTGGTTATTAAAACGATATTCTTGGTGGCCGAATCGGCACTGCGCTTAAGCAGGCGCATATTTACTATGCTCTGCAGTGTTGAGAAGCGTTTGGGCAGCACTAGAGCGACAATTTTGTCCTTAGAACCTTCAACCTTATCAACTATGGTTGTTATATCGTCATCAATATCCAGATAAACGACGTCTTTGCCCAGCTTCGGTGGAGTTTTGGGTGATGACTTTGCTGATTTCATACACGCAAAACCTTATTGAGTTTATCTTTGATCGAGCTGCCGGCTTCAGCCGCCCCCGAGCTTAAGGTGTCCATACCAACCCTGAGCAGTCCCATCGCTGTAATGAACGTATGGTCGCTGACATCACCGGTCGTATCTGTTATTCCGACAACTTCATCCGGTTGGATGTGGTGGACGATGGGCTTTCGGGTGAAGGGTAGGTTTTTATGCCATTCGCCCTTTTCGAGTTCCTCAGTCAGCATATCCAGCGACGAGCCGCCACCGCAAAGCAGAACGCGGTGCGGCAGGTTATCAAGCTTATTAAACTCGGCTAGGGCCAGCTCGACACCACTGACCCAAACATTCAAAGTTTTAGACAGAGCTTTTTCCAGACGTTCTTTCTTTTCATTGGTCCGGCCGGAGCTTAAACCGACCTTCAAAGATTCGGCTTTGTTAAAATCAGTGTCCAGCTCTCGAGCGATGGCTTGAGTAAATGCCCGACCACCGATACCAAACATTTTGGTCCCCTCGACGCCACCCTCATTTACTACGGCAATGTCGGTCGTACCACCGCCAACATCCATTAGTACGGCGCTGACCGCGGCATTGGGATCATCGCCAACTACCGAACGGGCCACAGCGAAAGGTTCGGCGGCCACAGCTAAAAGTTCAAGGTCGAGTTCAGCGGCTGTGCGCTCCAACGCGCCGATGTGAATCATCGGCGCAAAAGCGGTGTACATCTCGACCACAACGTCCTTGCCTTGAAAGCCAACCGGGTTGGTTACTTTATAACCATCAATGTCGATTCGTACCAGAGCGCTGTTTACCAATCGTACTTCAACATCTTTACCGCCCAGCTCCCAGACCAGTTGCCGGCGGGCTTTGGACTCTGCCCTCTCTTGGACCAAATCGATAATCCGAGCCATTTCATCGATGCTGAGTTCTTTGGAGGGGTTTTTGCGTGTAAAACGCACCGTGGAAGTAGTGCCTTTGACCAGCTCGCCGGCAATGCCGATAACAGCCGTGCGGGCGCTAACTTGGGCTTGGCGCTCGGCGGCCGAAAGGGCTTGGTCGCAATTAGCTACAACCGCGGCGATGTCGGAAATCGCCCCGGCCTGCATATCTGATAAAGACTGATGCGAACGACCAACGCCGATAATTTCTACTTCATCGCCTATTACGCGGCCTACCAGCGCTTTTATAAATTCCGTTCCAATATCTAACGCCACCATATAGTCGCCCACTGGCTTGCCTCTGCCGGTTATGTTCTTTACTTTAGGGACTTTGTTTTTCAGGGCCTTGGCTTTTTCGAGCATAATCAGATTAGATTATACCACGCTAACACCTACACCACCTGAACCTGCCAGCCAGCCAAGCCGGCTGCACCGTTCAGGTTTTTGGACGCATTACGGCGTCAGCAACTCCGTTGCTCATTCACTGTATTTCAATACAGCTCATTCCGTTACTCGTTTCTTCCTTGCACTGCATCCAAATGTCAGCGTTAGCTGTTTACTGTAAAGTGGCCCTTATCCTACGGACACCTGCGCTGGAAGATTCTTCTTTGACGATTTTGAATTTCTTGCCACCTTTGCCGATTTGGCCGGTGTGGTCTACGTGCGGGCCGCCGCAGACCTCGCGGCTGAATGGGTTGGCCGGATCACCAATGGTATAAACTTTAACTTTATCGCCATATTTATCGCCAAACGCGCCTGATGCTGTCTTCAATGCTTCTTCGGTCGGTTCTTCTTTCCAGCTGACCGGCAAATCTTCGGCGATTTTTTGATTGACTATGTCTTCGACCTGCTTAATCTGCTCAGGCGTCACTTTTTCGGGATGAGAAAAATCAAAACGGGTGCGCTCGGCTGTGATATTACTGCCGCGCTGGACTACATCCGGCCCCAGAACGTTTTTCAGGGCCTGGTACATCAAGTGTGTTGCGGTATGGAGTTTAACGACTTCCTCGGACTGGTCAGCTAAACCTCCCCTGAACATCCCCTGAGCAGCAGTCTGGCTGCGTTTCTTTTGTTCATCCATCTTCTGGTCAAATTCGATTTGCCAGTTCTTATCAAAATCGACGCCTCGTCTTTTAGCTTCTTCAATGCTAAGTTCTGGTGGAAAACCGTAAGTATCATATAGCTCAAAGATGTTGGCGCCAGTTAGTTTTGGCTTGGGCATATGAGGTCTATCAATAATGTCCGAGAATTTAGTGATAAATTCCCAGTGGTGAAGCCCCTTACGAAGAGTTTGGCGGAAGATTTTCTCTTCCTTATCGAGGATTTCTGCGACTTTGTCGCGATTTTTAGCTACTTCCGGAAAATCGTCGTGGTATAAATCGGCTACAATCGGCACGACGTTTTGGCACAAATCGTGTTCAATACCTAAATCAAAGGCAAACCTTATGGCCCGCCTAACTAGGCGCCTCAGCACATAGCCTTGGGTTTTATTACTTGGCGTAACGCCATCAACCGCCAAAAAGGTTGCCGCTCGCAGATGGTCGGCAATCACCCGCATACTTTGTTGATGCTCGGCGTATTTTTTTCCGCTCAGTTCTTCCAAGCCACCGATAATTGGTATTATTAGGCTGATTTGGAATATATCCGGATCGTTATTGCTAGCTGCTGCTAGGCGCTCCAGCCCGCCGCCGAAATCGACGTTTGGATTCGGCAATTTTTCGAAACCGGCGGCGGTTTTTTTGTATGTCATAAAAACGCTGTTGCCAATTTCTAAAAACCGGCCGCAGTTGCAGTTTGGGTGGCAGAATTTACCGTACTTTTCATCGTGCGTCGTGCCAAAATCATAAAACACTTCGCTGTCAGGCCCGCCCGGCTCACCGACTGGCATATTGGCGGGCTCGCCTTCACGGCTCCACCAGTTGTAATGGGCATCATAGTAAAAAATCCGCCCCTCTTGCATACCTTTCTCGGAACCTATGCTTCCGGGTAGCTCGACCTCTTTGGCTTCAATGCCAGCTTTAGCAAAGAGGCTCTTATAAATCTCGGCGCTCTCAGTGTCTTTAGGTACGCCGGTCGTCTCGTCACCGATAAAGCAAGTAGCGTAGAGTTTTTGCGGGTCAAGCTTAATGCCTACGGTTAAAAACTCCCAAAACCAAGGTAATTGTTCTTGCTTGAAGTAATCGCCCAAGCTCCAGTTGCCGAGCATTTCAAAGAACGTCGTGTGGCGGTTGTCGCCGACCTCGTCCATATCCTCGGCCCGAAAACAGGTTTGGCTGTCGACCAGACGCTTGCCTTGCGGGTGCGGCTGGCCAAGCAAATACGGGATGAGCGGCTGCATACCACTGCCGGTAAAAAGCGTGGTTGGGTCGTCCTGAGGAACCAGCGACGCTCGCGGGATTATTTTATGTTCACGCGCCTTAAAAAACTCCAGATATTTTTTTCTTATCTCCTGCCCCGTCATTGCCTATATTATACGACTATTCCGCCGCCTAAAACCTTGTCACCGGAGTAGAAGACAGCTGATTGGCCGGGTGTTAAGGCGCGAACTTCCTCTTCCAGCTCCACCGCGGCGGTTAGATCATTCGACATATCAATTTTTTTCACTGGAACAAGCGGTGCTCTATGATGTGTTCTTACGGAAATCTTGCCAGCTGGTTCGTTAAGCCAGTGCGTGTCAGTCAGTTTTATTTGCTTGCTCCAAAGCTTTTCGTCTTGTAAGTCTGTCGTCACGTAAACTTCATTCTTCTTCATATCTTTGCCTGTTACGTAGTGCGGCAGTCCGCCGCCCACATCCAAGCCATGCCGCTGCCCAATAGTGTAAAAAGCAGCGCCGTCGTGCTCACCCACGACCTTGCCATTCTGGCCAATAATTTTGCCCGCTTTTTCAGACACATACTGGCTTAAGAAGTCCTTAATTCCGACGTTCCCGACGAAACAGATTCCCATACTTTCCTTGCGCGCAGCCGAAACTAAGTCGTACTTTTTGGCGATTTCTTTAACTTCTTGCTTTGTTAAATCGCCAAGCGGGAAAAGCACCTTACTTAGGGCCTTTTGGCTTATCCGATAGAGAAAATAGGTTTGGTCTTTGTTATCGTCTCGGGCACGCATCAGCTTAGCATTCTTCATTTTTGCGTAGTGGCCAGTGGCGATAAAATCCGCGCCGTCTTCTAAAGCCGCTTCGAGAAACAACTTAAACTTAACTTCCTGGTTACACATAATATCCGGGTTTGGCGTTCGGCCGGCCTTGTATTCGCGAATCATATAATCCACAACCCTATGCCGGTATTCTTTTTCGAAGTCGTAAACCTTGAAATCAATGTCGAGCTGCACTGCCACACGCTTGGCATCCCGATAATCCTCTTCCCACGGACACTTCATACCGGGCAGGTCCTGGCTCCAGTTCTTCATATAAACACCAATAACTTCATAGCCCTGCTGTTTTAAAAGCAAAGCGGCAACACTAGAATCAACGCCTCCGCTGAGGCCCACAAAAACCCTTTTCATACCTACTTGTATTTTAACAGATTAGAAGGGTCGTTCGCCACGGCGAATTCGGGTGCGGATAACCTGAAGTTGGTGTTTTTTGCCTAGCCAAAATGATGATAGCAGGAGCGGCAAAGCAACGGCCAAGGAAATTAATAAAATTCTATTTGAGGTGCTCGTCGTTGTGGTTGGCTTGGCGGTAGCAGCGGTCTGTTGAATCGGCCCATTACCTATGCCCACTACCTGAAGAAAGGCCGTCTGACCCTTAGAGTCGCTGGCTTTGATAGTAATGTTGTAAATACCCGATTGGTTATATATGTGCTGCAGTAGAATGTCGCCGGCCGAATCACGACTCAATAAATCCGGGGTTGATTTGTCACCCCAGTCTACACTTATGGCGAACGGCGGAGTGCCGCCGCTTATAGTAATCGGCCAAGTTAGAGTATCCCCGGGCGCCGCACCACGCTTGGCGTAAGCCGTAGTCAATGAAATGCGCGGGCCGCCGCCGGGAAGGCTATCGTTGAATGTTACTGTAACTGTGTTAGAGTCCGGGCTGGCCTGGTTAAGAGCATCGAATTGGCGAGCAACGAGGTCGTTCCGTCCGCTAAACAAATCTATCTGGAGCGAGTAGCTGCCACCTACGCACTGGACCGAACCTGAAAACACGTCGTTTTTAAAAACCTCCACCAAAAGCCCGTTTTGGCAAAGGCCGGCCACTGTTATTGGGAGCGTGGTAAATACTTGGCCATTGACGGGCGTGGTGATGCTTGGCGCCTGAGTTGGCGCAGCGGATGGGATGGTACCTTCAACTCCTACAGCCCCTGAATCCTGCTGTGTCTGGGCGGCTACCGAACCAGTAATCAGGAGCGGTATTAATAGCAGCCCGAGAATGTAGCGTTTCATCCTCGGAAAAGTTTTAGCCCTTGCGCCTGTAGGCGCGTTTGCTCTCGCGGCGGTAGTGGCGGTAAGCCCTTAAGACAAGGAGTACCAAGAGTCCAAGGACTGCCAGTATAACGGCGGCCAGCCATATTGGGATGTACCAGAAAGTTTTCTTTAGCGTTAGGACTTGCGAGCCGGAACCGTAGCTGACGCTGGCTGTTACGGTGTAGCGTCCAATAGCCCCGATATTTTTTATTTCATTCTCAAAGATGCGATATGAACTCGGCAAAATACTGGCTCGCGGGTTAGTGTTATTTAGCTGGTATGTGTAGACTTCCTTGCCGGTTATATTACGTATCTCTACGGTGCCGAAAGGTTTGACAAAGCCGTTGCCCAAATTTCTGAGCTCGACGCCGATTTTTGTCGGTTTTTCGAAAAAAAGCGTACCTTTGCGAGTGCCGCTATAGATATGCAAGCCGGTAAGCTGCACTTGTTCCCTTATGTTCCCGGGTACACTAATCAGCACAATAGTACCAACGCTGGCTGAAAGCGAGACCTCCCCTGGGCCGGGAGCATTCTCTCCAACGGGTACGGCCTTGTAGCGGATAATCCCAAAATAAGCCCCTGGCGCCACGTCACTTGGTATCTGTATGGTTAACGTAACTCTCTTTTGTTGGCCTACATCCAGTGGAACGTCTTCCAAGCCTAAAATAAATTTGCGGATACTGTTAGGGCTTACGTAGTTTGGATCGGTAATGATTTTCGGGCTACCGGATGCATTGTCTGATTCGAAATCACTGATGCTGGCCTGGGCCGTAATTTTATTAAGAGTTATGTTTTTGAGGTTGACATCAAGCTTATCGGCCTGACCCGGCTTGAGCGTAAATTCGGAAAGTGTCGGCGAGATGCTCAGCCCACTGCCTGTCGTGTCTTGTTGCGCAGCCGCCGGCAATACACTCAAGACAGCGAATGTTAATATAATTGCCGCCGTTATTAATCGTTTTAGTTTGTGCACTTTTATCTCCGTTGTTCCTAAAACTTAAGCTTAGTATAACAAAGCCCATCGGAAATCAGAACGTAGCGGTAGCCAGGTATGTAAATGTGCTGGCGTATACTCCGGGTGGCTGAGATGAGCTTACATTAATGATGTACGATACAGTCATTCGGTTGTAGTCGCTGGGAAGAGTGCTCTGGGCGATAGAGTCACCAGAGACATATTTATAAAGATTTGGCGTATTGTAGCCGGCGGTCGGTGTCCCGGAACCTGAGCCAAACGGATCGGAGCCAACATTCGGAATAGAATTATCCCTTAGATTAATGCCGAACTGGTTATTGCCCGGAAAGCTCGGGGTTGGGGAAGACAGCGCAGCAATAGTATTATTGCCTGAGGTCACTGTTGTCCCCTCTGCGAACACCGTGTACCCACTGATGGAGTTGGTGCCGACGGCAAATTGCGTGGTGCCGGCTTTAACGCTATTGGATGAAAGTGTGCCCAGATTGATTCTGTCGCCGGAGGTCGTTGAGCAGTCGGGGGCGACCGTAATTGCCACGCAAATTTGTAGAAATGGCGGCACCGAGGCTCCGATGCTCAACGGAGTCAATGTAGCAAAAGCCACCGCCCCGTTATCCGTAAATGAACCGCTGCCGTCGGTTGAGGCATATGTTGTTATGCGAACGTAAACTGACTGGCCGGCGGTCGATGGGTTAGTAATGTCGGCGATCACGTACTCGCTAGGGACGGTTGCGGCAACCGCCGGCGTGCGCGTTAGCACTAGCCTGTTACTGGTTGTATTAAAACCATCTACGCTAAATCCGGTATTGCCACTTTGTGAAGATATGCTGGCACCTGCCACGTCAGTGCCGGCTGGAGCGCTACAAGGATAGTCAAAAACCGGTGAGTCACAGTATTCAAACGCTAATGAGCCCGTGGAACTAGCAGAAGCATAAGTGAATTGAAACGTGTGCGTAGCTGTTGCCGAGGGCTGAGCAGTGGATAACTCAATGGACCGATTGGACAGTATCAGCGCTTTGACACTAGTACCGAGTAGCAAAAAAACGAATGCTCCCGTAATGCAAGCAGCCGGCCACAAGCGCCATAACTTCAATGTGCGCATATGTTTATTTTAACCGTACTGCTTAAAATGTTTAAATTTAGCTACTAAATCCGAGCTAGTACGTAGCAACAGCGATAAAGTCAGCCTGTGCGGTATAAGCGCCAAATGGCGTGGTTATGGATGGAGTGGCAGCGAATTTCAGAACCATCGTCTCGTCGTCAATTACTTTGGTTGTGCTGCCGGTTGAACTGGCGATTTGGGTGAAAGTTCCTGTATCGTCCCAAGCATAACCAGCGTCAGTGGTTCCAGAAACAGTACCCGAGTCGGTCGGGTAAGTATTGCCGCCGTCGCCGTCATAGTTTGCGTCGCGTACAAGGTTATAAGTCCCTGATGTAAACGTACAGGCATAGCTAGTGGTACTGCCGCAGTTTATGGCAGCAATGGTCATACCAAATCTCTCTGTGCCGGCTGTGAAAGTACCCTGGGTTGTGCCCTGTGCTCTTATACATTGGTCTGTGATGACAGTGTCGTCCGCATCGCAGGTAGCACCACCTATCCTCAAGGTTCCCAGATGGTTAGTGCCGGATTGCTGGATAGCTCGGTAGGAGACCGTGGCCCCGTTGATGGCATTAGTTCGCAGCATGGCAGCGCCGTTTTCGTTATCGCCGCCATTAGTGCTAACGGGGGAGATATTCGTAAAGCTCGTATCCAAAGTGCCGATGTTAACGTTTGTCCCAGAAACACCTGTACAGTCACCCGCCACACTGGTTGTGGCATCGTTGACGGTGCTGGCTCCTACGCAGAAGTTCAGGACCTCAGCCACAGCAGCATTGATAGTAAGTGTCTGGGTAACCGAACTGGCCACTGTACCGGTATCGACAATGCTGCCACCGGTATAGTTATTCGTGCTGTATGTAGTCATTCGGATAAAGAATGTACCAAGAGAAGACTGGTTAGCAATGCCATTGAAGTTTATCGACCGCGAGGTTACTGTTTGGGCGGTGGCATCGGTACGGTTGGCGCAAATTACAGAGGAGCTTGGTGTACAGTCGTTGGCACCGGTGGTGTCCACCGCGAAGTTAGTGGCACCCTGCCAACCACTTTGCGAGCCAAAGGTCCGGCTGGAAAAGTTGGGTATGTCCGTTCCTGCGGTGCCGCTGCAGGTACCAACGGCCGTAGTGCAGGCCTGGAATTTTAAGCCTTCTACATCGGTTGTAGAAGCTACCGTAAAAGTAAAGGTATAATTACGTGATGAAGCACCGGCTACAGATGAGTCTATAGTTAGCGAGCGTGAAGTTATCTGAAGCGCAGAAGCGTTACGAAACATTAAAGCCGGAAATAAAGCTGTGGCTATTAATGCAAAACTGACGGCAATAAAGAACAACGCGCTGGAATGCCGCTTAAACCTAATAGAGATAGAGTCCATTTTCTATTTTTCTTCTTTGTTTTAAGGTAGAGTGTTCAGGTCTTATTTATAGCATAAGCATTGTAGACAATACAAATATTCATTAAAGACTTATCCACAACTAGTATGTTGCCACAGCTACTAGGTCATGAACCATGGTGTAGCTGCCGGCCGGTGTCAGGACGGAAATGTTGGCAATGTAGGAAATAGTAAAGTTGGTAAGGCCCCAGCCGCTGCCAGACGTTTGGGCGATGGTTTCACTAACGCTGTACTTAAAATTATTAGCTGTGCCGTAGCCGGCAGCCGCTTGTCCAGTGGCAAAAGTGCTATTGGGTTGAGGTGAAGGATCGCTGCCAAAGCTCACCGGTGAGGTGTTAGCCACTAAATTAATCCCAAACTGCTCGGTGCCTGGTGATGAGGTACCGAGAGACATAGCCGTTAAAGTGTGGCTGGCTCCGCTGGTCATTGACGGCGGCTGGCTCATAGTCCTAACGGTATAGCCGCTATCAACGTAGGTACGCACATGGAAGTTGGCATTGCCTGTCTGGGCTGTAGTGGTGTCCAATGTGCCTAAATTGACAACCGATGTGTCTATGCCAAATTCTAAAAATGGTTCATTTGGAGTCAAAAACCCGGAATAAGCCTGGTAGTTGGTGCTGCTTACATTGCCAACGCCCAAAGCTCCGGCCGAACCCTGGGCTTTGTAGTTCGGCGAGCTTAGCTCAACATCGCCGCCGGTACCGAAGAAAAACTCATTAGTCTGGTAGTTTGGCGATGTATATTGAGCAGATACTATCCGAGGTGCAGCCACTAAAAATAAGACTGTCAGAGCCAGAATTAATCTTTTTGAAACATTTTTATTTCTAATGCGAACCATCACCGATAGTATAACACCGCTTAAGTTAAAGTGACTTAAAGGAGTCGGCTATGCGTAGGATGGAATCCGGACCGGGATTTAAAGTTTGGTCGCGATATGTAATAACATACTTTGCCGGCGTTCCGTTATGCCTTTTTAGATCAAGCTGCCAATTCCCGTTAACCTCAGACAAAACGACAGAGTATTGAGGCGTATCCGGGTCACAAAGCATATCTGCTCCTTCGATCGTCACCACTTTAACTTTGTGAAGTTCGCCTGATTTATAGGTGCTGCCGCAGGGACCGTAAACGTTTGTAATATCGAGTTCGTTATCGTTGACAATCCTGACAGGCAGTACCCGAGAGGTAACTAAATAAAGCGGTATCGGTTCTTCGTTAACATAAATAGTAAGTTGGTGTTGTGGCTGTACGCCGCGAAACTTATGGTAAACGAATTTAGTGCTCGTGCTTTCCTGCTTATTCAGTACCCATTTGCCGCTGTCCTGAAACGAAAAAAAATCGGTTTGAAAAGTATTTATATCATCCGACACCGTAAAGTTGCGGACAGCCGACGTTTCGGTTTTGGGCGCATCGCCACGCAATAAGTCAACAGCCACTATCGCCGCCGGCACGGCTAACAAGATTATAAATAATACAACGAATCGCCGGCGGAAACGGAATTTTCCGTACCAGTGCCGACGGACTAATCTGCGGTAAACATACTTATCGACCATTGGGATAGCTCGACTATATTGTATATTTTCGGGTTATACTAATAAAGATAAGCAAAACCAATATGGATGATACTAATGCTCCCGGCTCGGTAATTGAGCCGCTCGACACTGGCAGTAAACCAGAGCCTGCACCGAGCCCGCCACCCGCCGGCGCCCCTCTAGACAGTGAGCCTCCGAAAAAAAGACGGCCATGGAAACGGCTGAGAGAATTTTCGAATTTATATTCAATTATTTTTGGCCTCGTGTTACTGCTTTCTATCGCTGGGGCGATTGTGCAGCTAACATGGAATCGAGACAAGCAAGCGGATAAAAAAAGCACTTCGCTAACGAGTGAGCAGCTGGCTCAACTTCAAGGTAACACGACCATAGTTGGCGACAGTAAACAAACCCTGGATATCCAGGGCAACACCATACTTGAAGGACAACTGTTGGTGCGTAAAGATGCCGAGATAGCCGGCTCGATAAAGGTCGGCGGCGGTTTGTCTTTATCTTCTGTCACTGTCGGTGGGCAGGGCAATTTTGGCCAACTGCAAATCAATGGCGTGCTCTCGGTATCCGGCGACACGACATTTTCCGGACAACTAAGCGTTGAGGAAAATTTAAATGTCGCCGGCACGGGTAGTTTTGGCGGGAATCTATCGGCTTCCCGCCTGACTGTAACTAGCCTTCAACTAAACGGTGATCTGCAGATTAACCGCCACATTACACTTGGCGGCTCGTTACCTAGCAAAAGCAACGGCTCGGCGCTGGGCAGCGGTGGTACGACTAGCGTTAATGGCACTGACACGGCCGGCACCGTCACTATTAACACCGGCGGCAGCCCGCCATCTGGATGCTTTGTGACAATAACTTTTGCCAATAAATTCAACTCTACGCCACATATAGTCATCAGCCCGAGCAATAGCAATGCGGCTGGATTAAATTATTACACCAACCGCAGCACCAGCAGTTTCAGTGTTTGCACTACCAGCACACCGGCAGCCTCTAAAACCTACCTTTTTGACTACATAGCAATTGACTAGACATCCAAAAAAACCGTCACTTTGTTGGCTCTGACGTGAAGTACTGCCCTGTCTACTTGTAAGCCAAAATCAGGCTTTCCTTGCTGCCTGACCGTTATGTTACCGGGCTTAAGAAGACTCATAAAATTTTTATGGTGCGGTAGGATATCGAAGGGTCCTGTCTCGTTTGCGGCTGACAAACTCTCAGCCGGACCGTCAAAATAGACCTGAAACGGCGCATAAACTCTAACCTGCATTGCTGACGGCTTCATTTTTGGCCAAGATCTCCTCTACGCCTTTGAGGGTGTCTTCGCGGCTGACGTACTCCCCTTTACGGTTAGTGAAACCTTCTACCACGGAAAGGTACTGGCTGAAGAATTGGATCAGCTTTTTGGCTTTGGCATAATCTGCCCGGTCGGCCGGGGATAGTTCGTTCTCGCCAATAATAGCAATGATATTTTTCAGCGACTCGTACTTTTGCAGTAACGACTGCACCTGGACGCTAAGTTTATAATGCCGCTCACCGACGACCTCAGTTGACAGCAAGCTGGAGCTGGTACGGATTAAGTCAACCGCCGGTCGTATGCCTGCCTCGGCAACTTTGCGTGATAGCACAATCGTGCCATCCAGTTCGTGTTGAATCATCTGTACCGCCGGGTCACTCAAATCATCGGCCGGTACATAGATAGTTTGCACCGATGTGATTGAGCCGTTCTCGTTTGAGCTCAAACGATCCTGGAGGGTCTTAACATCGCTGAAGATGGTCGGTTCGTAGCCGCCTTCGGAAGGGATTTGTTCTAAAATAGTCGACAGTTCGTTGCGGGCTTGCACGTAACGGTACATATTATCGGCAAAGAATAAGATATCTTTATGATGTTCATCGCGCATATGTTCGGCCGCGGCCACCGAACTTAGGGCAACCAACACCCGTTGGACCGGGTTTTGGTCCATCTGGCCAAAAAACATAACCGTCGATTTAAGTAGGTCGCGTTCGCGCATCGTTTCATATAGTTCGTGTCCCTCACGAATACGTTCACCAATACCGGCAAAAAAGCTCACGGCCTGCCCGCTCTTGGCGACGTTATGTACCAGCTCCATAGTCAGAACCGTCTTGCCCACGCCGGCACCGCCAATAATGCCAACCTTATGGCCTTTGACAAAAGGTGTAAAGAAATCGATGACCTTTATCCCGGTCTCCAATATCTGAGGATGAGCCGTTTCAAACGACATACGCCGTGGCGGCAAGTGCCAGATGTTTTTGTAGACCAGTTGGTCCGACTTAGGTAAAGGCTGGCCGTCTAGCGGCCGGCCCAACGCATCCATGATGCGGCCGATGGTCGCCGGTCCCACCGGTACTTCCACGCCACGGCCAGTGCGTTCAACCGGCATTCTTTTTTGAATGCTACGGTCGCCAAACAAGTCAAGGCAAACGGCCGTTTTATTTTTAGCCAAGTGGTCTACCAGTAAGACCGGGTGTGAGGGGCTAGTAACCAAAACCAGCTCGCCGATATCGGGCGGGTCGGAATCGAATTGGACCAACACCACCATATCGCGTACGGCAGTCACTACTCCGGCGCTCACAAGCTCACTCCTCTTAGGCCGTTGATTATTTCTTTAAGCCGCTCATCCTTTATGTGCCGTTTGGCGCGCATATATTGCGACGTCAGATCCTGTAAGGACTCGTCGGCCCGTTCTTTAGCTACGCTCATCGCCCGGAAGCGGCTGGCGTATTGGGCTAATTTGGATTCTAATATAACTTCTGATAGGGTTATCTGCATCATCGACCTCTCAAGATGGTCAACGACGGCGAAAGTACTCGGCTCGAATATATAATTGCTTTCGCTAATCACTTCTTCGCCGACCTCTACGGCCTTACCTCGTTCGGATACGGCAGCGGCCAGCTTAATGGTCTTGATATCCTGACTAGCCAGCGATTGATAACTTTGGAAATAGACAACGGTGGATTCATATCTTTGCACTTCATCTATCAGCGGCTCAGCTGTAATATTGCGGTCTCGCTTTGGTAGCTGGAAGCTGCGTTTGGGCCTTACCCCTCTTTGCTGGAGCAGCACTAACCCGTGGTGCCCGATGACAATAATGTCGTTTCGCTCCGGTTTATAGTGGGTAAGGGCTTCCCTAACCAGCCGCTCATCAATATCGCCCGAGAAACCGCCTTCGGCTGTTATCAGAATCATAAGCTCTTTATTTATCACCTGTTCGACCGATTGCCGGCGGCCAAAATGGAATAGTTCGTCCACCCTAATTTGGTTGTAAATCCGCCACAGCTGGGCAAAAAACTCGCTTGATTGCTGAACCTGGTCTTTAATCTGAGCGATGCGCATACTGGCAATGCCTTCAAAAGCGCCTGTTAAACCGACAATGGTGGCTACGGAGTCACGACTGGCGGCGATTTCGGTCAACTGCCTCATTGTTTTGCTCCTTGGGCGATTACTACCTGGTCTTTAAGGCTGTCTTTTACTGAGACGTAATCGGCTTCGGACTTAATTAGGCTGGCTGCCTGATTGGCCTGCTTCTTTAATTCAATGACGTTCAGGCCGAGCGAGGGGTCGGTTTCCAGTAAGATATCCAGCATCAGCTGCTGCGCCAGCAGCTTGTAAGTCTCGCCGGGAGCTTGAGTAAACAGGCTGTGAAAATGTCGGCCGCGGATAATGTCTTTTTGCGTCGAAAGCGCCAGCTCGGTGCCGAACTGCGAAAACTGCCGGGCTTGGCTGTATGTACCCAGGGCTTGCATCACTTTTTGGTTCTGTTCTTTTTGCCGATCATTATGGCCACGCCCACCAACACGGGTTACGCTTAAACCGACGTTGATTGCCGGTCTTAAGCCTTCGCGAAAAACATCCATATCCAGAATCCATTGGCCATCGGTAATAGACATTATGTTTGTCGGTAGATAGGCCGTGATGTCGCCGCCATCGGCTAGGACCAGCGGTATGGCGGTCAGCGAGTTGTGATTTTTTTTGAGTTTACCGGCACGTTCCAAAAGTGAGCTGTGGGTATAAAATATGTCGCCCGGATAGGAGTCGCGCCCGGGGCTGACACCGGAAATCAGGGCAATTTCGCGGTAGGCATGGGCGTGGGTCGTCAAATCGTCGTAAATTACCATCACGTCTTGGCCGACTACCTGCCACAAATATTCTGCCAGGGCACAGCCAACGTATGGAGCCAAGTAACTATTGATCAAAGATTCGAAGACCGTCGAAACTACCACTACGGCTTTGGCCAAAGCGCCATTATCTTTTAGGCGCGCTAGCAAGCTGTCGATATCACTTTCGCGCTTGGCGATCAAAACATAAACAACCACCTGGTCGGTGTCCTTTTGGTTAATGGCAATTTGGGCGGCTAGGGTGGATTTGCCAGATTTGCTATCGCCGACCAAGGCCAGACGCTGCCCCCGGACAATCGGAAATAGCGCGTCAATTAAAGTAACCCCGGTTTCCAGCTGTTTATCAAGCAGTTCTCGGGCATAAATCGGCGGCGCACCATTGAATATCGGCCACTCGCCGTCAGCCGCCACCGGGCCCTTGCCATCGAGTGGCTCGCCGTTGACCGAAACGACCCGCCCAATATAATCCTTGCCAACCTTCGTCATTAGTTGGTGCGACTGTACAACCGCCAGCATGCCTGTTTTTAAGCTTGATGAGCCCAGATGCAAAACTTGCACATCTTCTTCCTTAATATGCTGGACAAACCCTTTGCTGCCGTTTTCAAAGATTACCATCGAGTGTGGGCTGACAGGTTGAAGTCCGCGGACACTGACTAGAAATTTGTTGACCGACAGTATCTCACCTACCGGGTGGCCGGCATCGACCAAGCGCTGAAAGTGTTGATTCTTACCGCCTTCCACTGACCGCTCCCTCGATCAGTTTCACCAAATAGCCTTCCTGTTTCTGAAGATGTGTCCGCAGACTCATATCGAAAATTTGATTCCCGGTGCGCAGGACGCAGCCGGCGGCTATCGTCGGCTGTAGCCCGACCACCAGTAATACATAGGAGTGGATGTTGGACCGCAGCCAGCTCAAAATGGCATCGGTAACCCGAGGTGAGGGCTCGGCCGCAAAACTAATGTGAATAACCGGCGCACTTTTTAATACAGCCTGAAGCCTGGTTTTGAGCTCGTTACGATCGGGCGCCTCAAGCAAATTAAATTTATTATCACGCGCAACTTGCTCGAGCATAAAAGTTATCCTTGGCGGTTTTACAGGAGTACCAGCTGTTCTGGCGGCTGCCGACAGAAAAAAATCATCCAAAGCACTGAGTTCGCGCAATAGCCTGTTAATGTCGGTTTGGCTGACAACGGTTGTTGCTAAGTTAAGTTCCACGCTTGATATCCTCGATAATCGCCTTCTTGTTTGCTTCCAGCTCGGAGAGGATGTAATCCAGTTGATCGGACAGGTCAATCTGGTTACCAATTGCCCGTAGGATGTAGTGGTTGATAATTCCGGCCATTTCAACTTCAAAACGGGCCATAACGTGGGCTTTCTGGGCTTCGGATTGGGCAGTCATCTGCTGCTGTAAAAGTTGCCTTTGCTGATCAATGGTAGTAACGGTTTTCTCAATTGAGTCAATCGCCAACTGCTTGGCATCGGTTATGGATTGCTCATATTTTTTGAATTCCTGCTGGAGGGTCCGGGTAATCTCCGAGCGCATATAATCGTTCAACTGGGTGGTGGTCTGACGCAAATCCTGCTGGAGGAACATAGCGTTTTCGCCGATAATCTTCTCAAAGTGTAGACGGCCGCGGTTGCGTAGCTCTTCACGGAATTCATCGTTAAAGATATGCTCGACGTCTTCTTTGGCCGCACCTTCCAGTGCTTGAATGGGGTTGCCTTTTGAGTCTTTAAGCGACGGCGTCTTTCCGGTACGCCATGCCAGCCAGATAAAGGCCGCAGCGGCGCTTAAGATTGAACCTATGATTAATGCCAGCCCACCCGTACTCATAATTTAGTGCTTATCCTTATATCTTCAGTAGTAAATATACCCCAAGCAGACCGATAATTAAAACTGATGTGGCTGCTATAATCACTTGGAACAGGCCCCTTATGATTGAATGGCGGCTTAATGGGTTGCGGCCAATGGCGACCATAGCGTTCCTTATACCGGCCCAAAGCATAATAGCGGCAATCACTCCGGCAATTACGAACATAGCCACCGCGGCATAGATACGTAGGGCTGAGAGTGGTTTACCGGCAATCGATTCGCCGACTCGCCGCAAAGGCTGCGGTATAGAAGCTGCATCCTTAAGTAGGGGATTTTTGCCGGGTAATACTTGAGCCATGATGCGCCCCAGCGCCGACCCGTCGTTGGCATAAACAATAGTTGTTCCCTTGCCGTCGAAGTTCTCCAGCGCCCGCCCGGCAATAAACTGTTCGTTGGTTTCGGCTTTAGCGGCTATGCCGTCGGCGTTGCTCATCGATAGATAGTCGCCGGAACCGATAACACCGTTTTGCGTGCTGACAAGCACCGGGTAGTTGCCGCTGGTGGCCACAAAAACTTGTTGGTTTTGCTTCTGTACCGTCAACGGAGCATCGCTTGGATCGATTACCACTCCATAAATCCGGCTCGTATCATCTGACGGTGCCAGCTCGACCGTTGTGTCACTAGCTCGGCTCAAAGCCACAACCCATCCCGGTTGTAAGTTGCCTTGGGCGTCGAAACTGCGGACTATGGTCTCGGCAAAGGTAACCAGGCCAAAGAGGAAAAAGCCGGTAATCAGCGCCAGTATAATCCCACTCTTTTTTATCTTAGTCATTATGCTTAAGTATATACGCTCGCCCCTCCTTCTCACAAACGCGTCGTCAACTTGATGTATCTGTTGGCTCCTTATGTTTGTTCAAAGGAAGGACTCGCTCGACCAGAAATACCTAACTAGCTAATTAATTTGGTCAGGAGTCGGACAACCTTGTGGATGTCGGCTTCTGCGGTTTGTCGGCCGAAACTGAATCGTAAAGTCGAGTGAGCAGCCTTATCTGATAGACCAATGGCCGAGAGGACGTGGGATGGTTCAACGTTGGCGGCAGCACAGGCGCTGCCGGTGGCAGCCTGAATACCAACTTCGTCAAGTTGTATCATCAAGCGTTCGTTATCAACCCCTGGAAAAGATACGGATATGATATGAGGAGACTGGCGCTTTTTTGAGCCGTTTATAGTCGCATTGGGTATCACTTTTTCAAGTTCGTCTGTGAAGAGGTTGCGCAATTTACTCAGCCTGACAGCTTCGGCTTTGCGGCGTTCTTGGGTGAGTTTCAAGGCGGCGGCCAGCCCAATGGCTGCGGCAACGTTTTCGGTGCCGCTGCGCAGGTTAAATTCCTGGCCGCCGCCAACAATCAGTGGCTGAAGCTTAACCCCGGCCTTTACGTAAAGTGCGCCGCTCTGCTTCGGACCGTATATTTTACCACCGTTGATACTCATCAAATCAACGCCAAGGCGCGAGACGTGGATGTCGAAATAATTCGGTGCCTGGGCGGCATCCGTATGAAAATAAAGCGGCAATTTGTTGTTCTGCCGGCGGCGGCCTTGGCGTTTTTCAACCAGGAGAGCGGCGATTTCGCGTAGCGGTTGGACTGTGCCAGTTTCGTTATTGACATAGACGACACTGACAAGAACTGTTTTGTCGCTAATCAAATTACTTAACTCGTTAAGTATTGCTTTGCCTTCGGCATCAACCGGTATCTTTTTATTACTGAAAAGACCGGCCGGCTCTAAAACCGATTCGTGCTCAATAGCACTGACTAAGACCTCTCCACCGGCAAAATCTCGCATTATCCCCTGAATGGCCAGGTTGTTGGCTTCGGTAGCACCGGCGGTAAAGACAACTTCGGCCGGCTTGGCGCCTAAACACTCGGCTACCTGCCTACGCGCCTGTTCCAATTCTTTGTGAATCTGGCGCGCGGCCAAATATGTGGCTGATGGATTATGGAATCTATCAGAAAAATACGGCTTCATAGCCTTAAAAACCTGCGGATCCACCGGCGTAGCCGCCGCATAATCTAAATAGATCTTTTTCATAATTAATTCCTAATTCTTTATTCCAAATAACTGTTCGGCATTGGCGGTCGTTGCAACAGCCAACTCTTCGAGATTTTCACCTCTTAGCTTAGCTAGAAAGTCGGCGATAGAAAGAATGTGCTTTGGCTCGCAGAGTTCACCCCTAAACGGCGCCGGCGTCAAAAACGGCGCGTCGGTTTCCAGTACCAACCTATCCATAGGTACGGCTTTGGCGGCCTCCAGCTGATTTTGCTCTTTCGTGAACGTTATTATACCGTTTAAGCCCACATATAGGCCTCGGCTTAGAATTTCATCCAGATGGCCGGAATGGCTACTAAAACTATGGATTACTCCTTTCAGGCCGTCATATGAGTCAAAAATTCGCCAGAATGCGTCCCAAGCATCTCGGACGTGGAAGACAAAAGGCAGGCCGAGTTCTAAGCCAACTTCAATATGTGACCGCAAAGTCTGCTCCTGAGCATTTTTAGCCGAGAATTGTTTATAGAAGTCCAGTCCGGTTTCGCCGATGGCTACTACTCTGGGTGGCTTGGCCAGCTTCTTAAGCTTCTTTTGTGCGTTAGGGTCGGCTAAAAAACCGGCTGCTTCGTGCGGATGGCTGCCGGCGGTGGCCCATACGCCTTCTTTGATCTTGGCCAGCTCGGTAGCGGCTTGCGAATCCTTAAGGCTAGTGCCGACACAGACAAACTTACTTACTCCTAAGTGGCTGGCCTCGGCTAGGACTTCGTCCTCGCGTTCGCGGTACTTCTCAAATTGAAGATGGCAATGGGTGTCAATCAGTTCCATATCAGATTTCTTAGACAGGGTGGGCCGGCGCCGGTTTGGTTGATTCGTGTTTGGGAAATAATGTTCCGTGTAGCGGCTTGAGGACTCCGCTGCCAAAAGCGCCCTGGATTTTAGCGGCGGTCGCTGGCAAAAAAGGTAAAAGCAAATCGGCGATTTCTAGCAGGCTACCGACTATACTGGCTAAGACTTCGCGCATATGGTTTTCGTCTTTGGTTTTAGCGATTTCCCAGGGTTTGGTCTGGTCAATATATTGGTTAAGCCCTCGCACCTGTTCCCACACCTCTTCGAGTGCGCGGTCAAAGCGGTAATTGTTCATAGCCTGCTGGTACTGTGCGATGTCGTGGTTTGGCGCCGGTATATTGCCGATTATGCCTTTTTGGTATTTGGACACCATGGCCGCGGTACGTGAAACAGCGTTGCCGAGCTGGTCGGCCAACTCGCTATTGTAAGCTTCCTCCAACTTTCCCCAGGTAAAATCACCATCCTCGTACGATGGTATATGGCGCAAAAAGAAATACCGGAAGGCATCTACGCCATACTTGGCAACTACATCTTTGGGGGCTATCACGTTACCCAGTGTTTTGCTCATTTTTTTACCATCCACCGTCACGAAACCATGCACGTAAAGCGTTTTTTGCATTGGCAGGCCCAAGCCAAGCAACATTGCCGGCCAGACGGCGGCGTGGAAACGCAAAATATCTTTGCCAATCACTTGGACGTCGGCCGGCCAGGAGTTCTTAAAATCGCTATGCTCCGGATAGCCCAGAACCGTAATGTAGTTCATCAAAGCCTCGAACCAAACGTACATTACCTGGTTGTCATCGCCTGGGACGGGAATGCCCCAAGCCAGTTTGTCCTTCGGACGGCTGACGCTGGTATCCTCCAAACCGGAATTGATAACCGATAAAATTTCGTGTTTTCGGCTTTGAGGAACTATTCGTAATTGGTCGGTTTCAATAGCTTGTCTGATCTGCTTAGCAAAGGCGCTCAGCTTAAAAAAATAGTTTTCCTCTTTAAGCTGTTCATATGGCCGGTTATGGTCCGGGCAAATACCTTTGTTGGCTTTTATTACATCTTCCGGAAAATAAGCTTCGTGGCCAGTACAGTACCAGCCTGAGTAGGCACCTTTGTAAATGTACTTGCTCAGGTTTTTCCAGATGATTTGCGCCCGCTGCTCGTGGCCGGGGTCGGTGGTCCGTATAAAACGGTCGTTGCTGATGTTTAGAAGTTTGAGCAAATCACGGAATTTGACGCTGACTTGGTCGGTAAACTCTTTTGGCGAGACGCCCAGCTCGGCCGCCTTCTCGGCAATTTTGCCGCCGTGTTCGTCTGTACCGCTACTAAAAACTACTTTTGCGCCGAGTCTGCGGTTATAACGCGCCAGCACATCGGCCATCAGCAATTCCATGCCAAAACCGATGTGCGGCTCATTGTTGACATAGGGAATAGAGGTAGTGATAT
Organism: Saccharimonadales bacterium (SeqCode); assembly: GCA_040879175.1. Classification (GTDB taxonomy): domain Bacteria; phylum Patescibacteriota; class Saccharimonadia; order Saccharimonadales; family UBA10212; genus 2-01-FULL-49-22. The sequence continues at coordinate 6,972 of JBBDKW010000004.1, read as the reverse complement.
AAAACTTACTCATCTGTTTAATTGTATCTTAAAACAGAGAGTTTTGTTTAGGTGGGGCAAAAGTCGCCCCCAGTTTCTCGGCTAGTCTTTTGATGAAGACGTCTTGGCCAGTGTGCATTTTGGCTGTGGCGCTGTTTATATCCACCCACGCAGCCCGGTCTACCTCTGAAAATTCTTGTATTTTCCCGGATCGGGGAGGCCATTCTATTTCAAAAGTGTTGCTTTTTACTTTACTGACGTCTATATCACCCTCTATAGCCCACGCTTTAATTGTTTTACCATCTTTACGCGTAATTTCTCCTAGAGCTATGGTCCTTCCGTTTGGCGACTTTTGGCCAATCTCTTCTTCAAATTCTCGGCGGGCTGCAACTAGTGGTTCCTCGTCTTGCTCGTAAAGTCCCTTTGGTATTGTCCAGACATCTTTTTTGGCCCAGAACGGCCCGCCTTGATGGGCAATCAACACCTCAAGCTTCCCCTCCTTCATTCGATAAACAAGTAATCCAGCACTCTGCTTTTTCATAATTGTGGTGGGCTCTACAGGATTCGAACCTGTGACCTCGTGAATGTGAATCACGCGCTCTAGCCAGCTGAGCTAAGAACCCCCTAAGGTCAATTATAAGCTAGTTTGAACTGCTTGAGAGATGCCATAGACCGCAGTAGCGGCATTTGTATGGCTTAAGTTTTGTTCCTCGCCGCCACTCGATTGACCGAGCCTCGGCTTTGGCCTGCTCTTCTGAATCAAACGCCAGCTTATCGGCACAGGGTAATTTATCTTCAGCTTCAGCCATAATCAATAAACTCTGTAAGAATTCTTTGAGGTTAATCTGCTTGAGTGTAGCACAAGGCGCAAGCGAGTAGCGGAGTAAGGCGTATGTACGATACGCCGTCGAGCCCCGCAGCTGCAACGCAGTGATATATCAAGAGCCCAGCGGAGTTGCCGGCTCAGCTGGCAAGCAGGCTGGGCGTTAGATTAGCCGTCAATGAATTCTTTACAAAATCGCTCAAAGACGGCATTAGTCCAGCCAAAGCCGGTCTGCGATGGGTAAACACCCTTAAGTGGCGGTTTAGACGGCTGAACCACGTTGTATTTTTCCAAAAAGACGCCGTGGACTTTGAACCAATCCAAATTGGTTCCGAGCCATTTCAAGGCAATCCGGCGGGCATCATCATTGTAGCCGTAGCGCTGGAGCCCCTTAACTACCATAAAATGCAGTGGCGCCCAACCGTTCGGATAGGCCCATTGGGTTGGTAACGAACCGGGTACGAATTGAGCCAATTGAACTGTATCGGTAGTCGCCAAACCACCTTTGTTTTCAAATTTCCTAAGCGCGCTCACCAACCTTGTTGCCTGTCGCTCGTCAACCAAACCGGCCCACATTGTATAGTAAGCCGCCAGTGAGTCGACATTACCGCGCTGTTTTTTGACATAGTTGTAGTCGTAATAGAAGTTGCGCAGGTTGCTCCACATCAACTCGTTTATTTTATTTCTGCGTTTTTGAGCGGTTTGATCCCATGCTGCCGCTTTAGTTTCATCGCCTAACAAGCGCTGGACGTAGGCAAAATCGGATTCGTATTTATAAAGCAGCGAGTTTAAATCCACCGGCAGAAAGTCCAAACAGTGCCGGCCGAAGCGTGGCGTTAAGTCCCAACCACTCTCGGTCTCGGCTAAATCGTGCAGGTAATTGATGTCGTAGTAGCGGCTCAGGCCTTCGTATACCTGACGGGCATGAGGTTTCTCTGTACCCATCCAGACTGTTTGGTACTCGTCCTCCGCGACCGCCATAGCTTCGCTCAGCCATTGCCTGTCCATTTTCAAGGCATAGTAGACGTCCAAAATTAAAGATGTCAGAAACGGTGGGTGTGAGCGGCCCATCAAATAAGTGCGTGAGGCGTTGGGTATAATTCTGAAACGTTTAAATTCGCTAAGCAGGTCTTCCAAAATGCCAAGCACGAGTTCTTTGTGCTGCTCATCAAGCAAGCTTTGTATCATAAAGTAGCTATCCCAGTAATATAATTCGTTGAAATCAAACTCGTGGCCCTCTTCATAAGCCGGTACCAGGTAGGGCTTGGGCAAGCCGACTAAACTATCGGTGTCTTTGGGATTATAGCGAGTTAATTTTGGCCAGTAGGCTGCGATGTACTCACGAGCCGGCCTGACATCCTCAGATGTTAGTGTCGGCTGGCTGAATCTGGGCAGCAGCGGAATTTTTTTTGTAAGATTTATTGCTTTTAGCAGAACCATTATTATCAGCGTACGCTGGGTAAATTTGAGAGTCAAGGATTGAGAGAGGAGGAGGCGTTTTGTCTACGCCGCAGGGTGGACACAGGCTGAGACACCTGTGTCCACCCAAAAAAGTTGTACTGCGGCTCTAGTGGGCGAAGCTGAGCGCCTGACGGCGAAACGACTTCGAAGGGCAGCTGCCCACGATGGGGCGGTTCGATGGCCGCACTCGCTTCTTGGCCTTCCGGGCCGCCTTTTCGGCAGTCCAGTAGCGGCTGTAGAGCAGCAGGAAGACTTCGTACTCCTCCCTGCTGCGGCGAATCCTGTACCAGAACAGGATCGCGGCCGTCGAGCTGCCCTTACGGCAACGGCTGTCCGAGCGGAAACGTGCGGCCTCGGCCGCGATCTCGTTGTCCGTCATCTCGTTTAGCTCTCGCGCATACGCCTCAGGCAGAAGCCTGCTGCAGTACTGAGACATGTGTCTCCTCCTCAGTTGTGAATTCTCCATCACCGATCGGTGACAGAGTACGACTTCCGCTTTTTGGCGGACGCACTTTTTACAGGAAGTGCATAACCCTGGGGCTTGTGGCCCCACCCCGCTGTTCACGGGGAGTCGGAACAGCGGGGTGGAACGACAAAAAAGAAACCGGACTGTTGGTTGCTGCAGTCCGGTAAGTTTTTCTTGATTTTGTGATGCGTGGGTGCGAATTTACAGAACTACAGCATTATCTCCATGTAAAGAGGACAATAATACTGTTCTTATAAACACGCGGTTGCGCCATGCGTACTTTTATAACCCACTCTTCAACAAAAGGCAAGTCTGTTTTTTGTTATAGTGAAGACGTGAGCAAATATCATTCCGGCAGCAGCCTTAAGCAGCACACCGTAAGGGACCTTTTACTTCCCTCTAATATGGTGTGGCTTTTGTACTTGCTGCTTAGTCTGATTTTGCTGGCTTTCTTAAATATTCCGGTCTTCGGGCAGCTGTTGGTAGGAGAGTCCTTCAACGCCGAGGATATCGCGCCCCTGACCGACAGATTTTTAGATTTCCAAGATAGATTGGGTACGCCAATAGTGATGGTCTTTTGGCTGTTTATTGGTGTGATAACTTACACGTTTATCTGGCTTTCCGAGAACGTCTTCTTTATCGCAAAAGGGGAAGTCGAAGAGTCGCAATATCTGCGCACTAATCCGTCTTTACGGCAGCGTTACTGGGAAACGGCGATTACTTCCAACGTTTTCTTAGTCTTTATAGTACTGTTATGGATCAGTTTTATCGCTCTGTATTTACGGCTACTGCTGCCGGCCTTTTCAACTCTTTTCCATAGTGCCCTTTTTAGCGCCCCCATTTATGAGAGGTTTTTGGACATCGTAGTCGCCGTGGTTGGAAACGCTCTGGCCATATACCTCATCTTATTGATGAGGCGAGTCATAACTTTATCTTGGCGCACCATCCGCCCCTAGATAGCTACCATCGAGCTTAACAATCTGCCATAATTATTAAGGCGTTAAATGAACAATTTTGAAGCGGGGAACCGCAAAAATTTTCCACCAGAGGTCCAGGAATTGGTAGCACTATATGGCAGTCTAAGAAATATACCTATCCAAAGGGAGTACGATACTCCTGCTGGTCGGCAAGTTAGGACTTTAACAGTGGAACAGTGGATGGCAGCCTTTTGCCCTGAGGATCCCAGTGGAGTATCTGATGATATATTTGAAGAAGCTGCGGTGAGATTCATACTCGGAGAAGGCCACGGTCAGGAAAGCACATGAAAGTTTAAGCTAGGTAATTAAAAGGCTTACGTCTATTATTGAAATGTGAGCTTAGAGACAACTGCGCCTACGCATGTTGACGAACAAACCGATTTATCTAACAGTTTAGAGATAAATGATTCCCTTAATGGCCGTGTAACGGAATTCTGGTCCTTTGTAGCCGAAAATTCTGGCGTCATAGTCGAAAGTCCGCGCCTACCAGGTGTAGAAATGGCGTTTGGCGCCTTGATGGCAATGTGTACAGCAGCTGTAACCGAACAAAATGTTGATAGATTTTACGCCGAAAGCCATTCTCTACTAGCAAACGCTAATGTCAAGACAGACGAAGTCGAAGAAAAATCTGAGGATCTCGAAGATCATCAACTAACAGAATCCGAGGTAAAGAATGATAAACCAAAGGCTGAGAGAACGGTTGAGAAAGTTCAGCCGAAGAATGAAGAGCCCCTAACAATTGTGCCTGAGCCGGCCGAAGTAGCTAAAAGGTTATTATCAGACAGAGTTTCCCCTCCCGTGGCCGCTCCGGAAGACGCGAGCTACACATTCGAGGGTCCTTCCCCTCTTGAACCTCAGGTAGAACTTAAGGATATCACCTCTCCACAACCCGAGGAGAGACCTATTGTGGTAGCCAAAGAAGTTCCAAAAACAGCCGTGCTGACAGTCGCTTCCAGCAGCGCAGCGGAGCCGCCACAGCCGGAAATAAAATCTGTCGTCGTTGCTGAACCCGCTAGAGCTAAGGAGCCGTTCGACCAGGCTGTTAAAACAAATGAATTAAAGTCAGACGAGGCGGTACGACCGATTATCGAGCATGAGGAATCCATTCTACGTCTGGATGAATTACGTGCAAAGCCAGAAACGAACGAGGAACCAGCAGAAAGCCCCGTTGAACAAACCGAGTTTGAATTCCAGTTGCCGGCTGAAGTGAACGATGAGCTTGGCATAAACTGGCCAGTGAGAGACATTGGTTTAGAGTTTTCGTTAGATTCTAATGATGCGGAATTCGACTTCCACGACTTTAGCGAAGATTTTCCCCTTCCTCAGTGGAGCGAAGAGAAGCCGTTATTTGTTATGCTAGAGGAAGAATATGAAATGCTCTCGGCAGAACTGAGCATCCCCGCTAAGGAAGTCGAGGAAACTATCAATCAGTTAACAGAGAAGGTTGATGCCTTAAAACCCGAGGCAGCCGAGGAAGTCCGTCAAATCTTAGATGAAATCGCCGAATTGCCACAACGGCTAGAGTTCTCCGACGAAGATGAGCCCGTCAATGAAAAAGAAGTCCGTGAGGAACTAGAGAGCTCTTTTGCCGAGCTGTTCGACCGGCTTAATATTGAGTACTCGCCAGAGTTACTGCATGCCTTTGCGACTTTAACGCTTAATAATCAACTGGAAGAGGTCTTGGGAGTTAAAGAGGGCGATGAATTAGTCTATGAGATCCCTACGGAGAGAGGTACCCACGAGTTTATTACCAAACTCCTAATAAGTTTTGCCAAGCTCAAAAAAGCTCTCCTGCATGCCTATTTGTTAGGTAAGTCGGCACTACACCTCTACACGATACAAAAAAGCACCAGCTAGATGCTGATGCGTTTTTGGTGGAGCTGGCGGGCAATGAACCCGCGTCCGATTGGTAACAAATTGGCTGACTACAGGCATATGCCGTTTAGAATTTCTTAAACCGGTTCATAGAAACGGCCAAAAGCGGACCGGTTAAAGCCCGGCAGTCTTAGCTATGTTTGAGCGGGCCACTCAGACATAGAGCGTCCAGATGATATGGCGCGCTTTTGAATTATCTGGCGTCATTCGCAGCGCGGTTCGCGGGTTTAAGCGCGAACTGTTGCGACCGCTAGCGGACTGAAAGCAGCTTTTACACTGTCTACAGCGCTAGCAATACGCTGTGTAAATGCGTTTGCAGTTACTAATTTGATCCGGCTAACGTGCAGATCAACCCGGCCTGCCATCCAAATTTGTTAAAGTCCAAACGTCGAGCTAAATTCAGCCCCTCGTTGCCTCTTTCGGGGCAGTTATATTATACCACAAGAGTACGTACTTTACAATATCGCCCTTTTATTTTATTTTCGGCTTTTTGGCTATTTAAGCGATTTGGAGAGATTATGTGTGGCTCTTTCAAAGGCTTTAACCTCGCTGCTGGCCAACAGACGCAAGAATTGGCTTTGCTGTTTTTTGAGCAGTTTTTCGGCTTTCTGATAGGCACCTCGGCCTTTTTTGGTAAGAATGACGTCTCTTTGGCGCGCGTCTTTTTTAGCGCGCGTGATTTTAACTAACCCTTGTCTTTTCATCTGTCTAAGCTGACGACTGACATTGGCCTCGGTTTGAGTCAAGCTAACGGCAACTGAGCGCTGCGAGTAAGGAACACTCTGGTGTAAAACACTCATGATACGGGCTTGCGAAAGCCCCACCCCGGCTTTGTCGAGTAAAAGCTCATCTGATACTTGTTGTAAAATATACGACAAGTGGAGCAGGGGAGGAAAGTTGGTTTTGTCGGCCGAAATCATTCTTCTCATTCTTTAATCGTAGCAGGCAGATACTTGACTAGTCAAGTATTGCAGTAAGGCAGGGGAGTGACGCTCGCAAATTAGCTCAGAAAAACGTAAAAGGAAATTCTTCTTCGCTAAAATGCTCGCGTCAGATTGTGCCACTGCTCTAGGGAAAGTTCTTGGGCGCGCCGGTTGCCGTCTATACTGGCGCGCCCAAGCAGGCTGTCGGCCTCCTCTTTGGAGATGTTGAGGCCGCCGGCCAGTGAGCTACGGAGTTTTTTGCGCCGCTCAGAAAAGCCGGTTTTGACAATTCGGAAGAATTTGGCGCTGTCCAAATCGGGAAAAAGCGGCTTGGGCCTCTTTTTCAGTAAAACGAGTTGCGAATCAACCTTGGGTGGAGGAGTGAATAAGCCGGCCGGCACTTCCAGACCAAGCGTGCATTCGTAATACAGTTGCACACTAACGGCCAAGATGCTCATCTGCCCCGGG
>JBBDKW010000003.1:0-48721 GCA_040879175.1 Saccharimonadales bacterium (SeqCode) | reverse complement strand
GTACCATCCTCCGTCGCAGACCCTTTATGGGTCAGCTATGGAGGATTTTATTTTCAGGGCAGGATGAGAACCGATAGGCGAAAACAGCCAGTGGCTGTTTGAGTTTTCCTTGCTTGGCCGGCTTCGCGTTCGCCGTTAGGCGAATGTTTGCGAGCCGCAGAATAACTCGAATCCTGCCAGGGGTACCAAAACCGGGATTGCTCGAAATTGGCTACTCTATCCAGATGGTGTTTACGAATATTGTAAAAAACACCTAAAAACGCTATAATTACCTCTGTTGGCGAATGTAGCTCAGCTGGTTAGAGCGACGGGTTGTGGTCCCGTAGGCCGTGGGTTCAAGTCCCATCATTCGCCCCACGCCACAACTAATATAATGCTTGCTGGTTTGATCGATTTTACCAGCGCGCTATTTAGGTCAAGCCATACGGGCTTGACGCTAATCAACCCCGCTAGCAATTTGCGCAATCAAGTGGCACAAATTGAGCGGGGTCTCGGATTGTTGCTCCTTTCCCCATTGTGCAGCTCCGCACAATGGGCCCCGAAAATAACTTATTTTTTATTGAGTGAGGTTGAGGGCTAGTAGAACGGCTATCGGTACAGCCAAGTTATCCAAGCCCCATATAGCGGTATTTTCGATAAGTATAAGCAGCGGCGGAACAGCCAAAAGAAGCGTTGTGTAGGCTGAGTAGTCAACCATCTCTTGTGCGAAAAGCAAACCTACGCCCAATACGGACATCGAAACCAACCACATCGTCATAGAGCCAAGCACGGTTTTAGTGTGGCCCAAAAACTGATATTTCCATTTCTTGCCGTATCTTTGCCCGACCACGTTAGCCAGGCCATCGCCAAGCGCCATAATTAACATCGCCAAGGCAAAGAAGATTTTTTCGTCAGCTATAAGCCCGCCAAAGATTATGGCCAGGGCGTAGAAGATATCGCCGTACGATTTGCGGTCGACTTCAGAATAAAAATCCGCCAACTTCTTCCTGCGGTTGAGGAGCACCACCGCCAGCAAAACTACGCCTAACCAAGCGATAGTGTCGAAGCTGACCAGCCAAGGCCAAGAAGCTATAAAGCTACCGACAGTGACGTGTACGAATTGTCTTTGGGGGTCGCCACGCAGGATTTTCTTACGACCCAGAAGTTCGCTGAGAATGAGTAGGGCAAGGACGCCGGATAAACAAGCGATTATCGCAAGCATTAGCGCTATTGTAGCGCATAAGTCAAAGGTACCTCAATATATTCAATGGTCGGGGTGAGCGGATTTGAACCGCTGGCCTCACCGTCCCGAACGGTGCGCGCTACCGGGCTGCGCCACACCCCGAAAACTAAAATGGTCGGGGAGACAGGATTTGAACCTGCGACCCCCGCGTCCCAAACGCGGTGCGCTACCGGGCTGCGCCACTCCCCGCCAACAGGGGTAATTATAACAGAAAAACAGATGTGCTACTAAAGTTTCAGGCCGTTTTCTTTGAGTAGAATTTTCTTTACGTCCGCGACGACTTGCTCGGAATTTTTAGCTAATACGATTTTCATTCCCAGCTTTGCGGCAGCCGTAACATTTACTTCGGAGTTGTCTACAAACAGGATCTGTTGGGGTATCAAACCCAATCGCTTGGTGGCCACTTCATAAATTCCGGGGTTCGGCTTAGAAATTTCTTCTTTAAACGACAATATTATTGGATTAAATCCCCGGTACTCGCCGGTTATTCTCAAAACCCAAGCAGCCAGCGGGAATATGTTCGACAAAATGCCGGTTTTGATTCCCTGTCCTCTAAGTTCTTTGGCCAGTTTTCTGACTTTTCGATGCGGCAACACCGGCCCGTACAGGACCCTGCCATAGTCAAACAACACCGCTTTTACCATCTATGTCCTACTTTGCATACTCTATCGCACGAGTCTCCCGAATAACGTTAACTTTAATGGTCCCCGGGTATTGCATAGTGGACTCAATCTTGTTGGCCACATCGCGGGCTAATTTTATGGCCTGCAGGTCATTGATTTCCTGCGGAAAAACGAAGACCCTGACTTCGCGTCCGGCGCTGATGGCATAGGCTTTCTCCACGCCCGGAAAGCCAGTGGCGGTATTTTCCAAATCTTTCATACGCTCGACAAAGCCTTCGGCACTGATGTTGCGGGCTCCCGGACGGGCGCCGGAAATGGCATCACAAACCCGTATGATCAGAGCTTCAACTGTCGTGGCTTCCATATCGTCGTGGTGGGCCTCAGCGGCGTGGGCGACTTCTTCCGGTGCGCCGTATTTGCGCAAAATCTCACCGCTAATGTGATGGTGTTTACCTTCAACCTTGTGGCTAAGGGCTTTGCCAATGTCGTGAACCAGCGCGGCGTATTTAGTAGTTTTAGCGTCGGCGCCTAATTCTTCGGCTAATACCCCGGCCAAGTGGGCCATTTCGGTGCTGTGCTTTAGGACGTTCTGCCCATAGCTGGAGCGATATTTCAGTTCTCCCAGCAGCTGCAAAATTTCTTTAGGTACACCAACTATACCGACCTCGCGGGCGGCATCCTCGCCGGCGCGAACCACTTCCTTTTGTACTTGCTTCTGGGCCTTCTCAACTACCTCCTCGATGCGGGCCGGATGGACCCGGCCGTCCTTAAGCAGCATTTCCAAAGCCTGGCGTGCCACCTCGCGGCGCACTGGGTCAAAGCTGGAAAGCACTACCATACCGGGCGTCTCGTCGACCAAAATATCTACACCGGTTGCCCGTTGCAGAGCCTGGATATTGCGTCCTTCTTTACCAATGATACGGCCTTTCATTTCTTCATCTTCAAGCTTGACGGCCGAAACCGTGCGTTCAGCCGTAACCTCGGAAGCCATCCGCTCCATTGTCGAAACCAAGACGGTCGAGGCCAGCTCTTCGGCGTTCTCTTTGGCGTCGGTCTGCAGCTTCTTAACCAAACCCTCCAAGTCGTGCTTGATATCGCGCTCGGTCATCTGCATTAACTTTTCCGTAGCGTCGGCTTTGGTCAGCTTGGCGATTTTTTCCAGCTTATCTTGCTGTTTTTTACGGATGTCACGAATCTCGTTTTTGAGTGCTTCGACTTCGTCTTCGGCTTTGCGCAGATCTTGCGAACGCTTGTCGAGATCATCAAGCTTCTTATCCAGCGCTTCTTCGCGCGAGTGCAGGCGCTGTTCTAAGTCTTTCATTTCGGCGCGGCGCTTCTGCTCATCTTTGCGGGCTTCTTCAACCCGCTTATCGGCTTCGGCATTAGCCTTCCTAATGGTTTCTTCGGCCTCTTTTTTGGCCTTGGCCAGTTCTTTTTTAGCGTTTTCGGCTGCCTTGCCTTGTGTGCGCCGTGCGTAAACATAGGCTCCGCTGCCACCTAATAGAAGACCGGCTATTGCCAGTACAATAGTGACTACTATCATTTCTTACCCCTTTCTAAGGGCAACCAGACCGTCAGATTTTTAAGCAATCACTTTCACTTCTTTAGCTAAAAAACCCAGGCGATCAGTGCTATCAAAAAATTTAGTATCGAAAGTTGGATTTATCTCTCCCAAAAATCAAGAAAATCCTAAAAATTAATATAGCACGTTTTTACTTTTTCCCGGTAGTAGACTTTCGCGTCAGCTCGTCGTCAGACGAGCACTTTTATTCGACAATAGAAGACTACTTATTGATGAATGACTTACAGCGATTTATTAGTCCTGCTGACGAGCTGATATTTTCATGTTTGAGTCGAATAATCGCGAAAGCTCACTACCGGGTTTTTGGCAGCGTAGTTTTAGCCGCCGTGCCATATTCTGGCACCACGATTTTGTCATTTTTGCCGTCTAATAAATCAGATACTCCTTGTTCCAGCCAATTTTCGCCGCCTCGGGCGACTATCGGAATGTCTTGGGCATAGGCCAGTGCATTAGCGACGCCCAGGCCGATTCTCAAACCGGTAAAACTGCCCGGTCCTTTGAAACAAACTATTCCCTGAATGTCATTTGCCGAAATACTTAACAAGTCAAGTATTTCTTTAATTTTGATATGTATTGTTTCAGCCAATTGTCGGTGTGCCTGCCATTTAATACTTCTAAGCTTGTTCTTATTCTCAAACACGTATAGTTCAGCCTCCGGCTTATCTGTTCTGATAGCTAAAATTTTCATGGTTCCACTTTCGTCCACTCTGTTTCGAGTTGTTTAATTAGCCCAGCTTGGTTTTCAGGATAAGAGAAAATAATTTGCCGTTCATCGGTGTTGGTCGCCAGCGGCTTAAATTCAACGATAATTCTGTCTGGCGGTAAAACATCCTCAACGATACTGCCCCACTCTACAACCGTAACGGTCTTGTCATCTTGCAATGATTCGGCCAGTTCATCGGCCATAATTCCGGCTTCTTTCAATCTGTAAAAGTCGTTGTGGGCTATTTGGACCCCACCCTTGGCTCGGTAAATCTGATTCAGCGTAAAAGAAGGACTGGTAACAGTGTCTTGACTACCCGCTCCACGTGCTAACCCTTTTACAAAGGTAGTTTTACCACCGCCCAAGTCAGATCTGAGCTCCACTACCACCGGCGGTTTGAGCAGCTTGCCCAGCAGTTCGCCTAACGCTTCGGTTTCGGCGGAGGCGGTAGATAAGGTTTGCCACGTCATTACGATACTCATACAAGGCATATAGTAAAACCGCGCCGCCAATACCGGCAAGTATCATCGGGTGTAAGCCATTAGACTTAGCCGCCGAGTTTGCCGAACTAGCCGGGCTGTTATTGGTAGCGTTCGAGCGATTGCCGGTCGTACTTGAACCTACGGCCGGAGCTGTGAAAATATTGGCCTTACCGGGAGTTGGAGCGGTAGTCCATTGCCACTTACTATTAGCGTAGATCCACGACTGGCCCTCGGGGGCTTTGGTGTAATCGGCCGTTGCATCAATTTGCGAGCCACTCGGAGCCAGGATTTGGGCCCGACCCTCGCTATTACTCAGAGTTAAGTGGGTGGTTGAACTGTAAAAAACTTTATAGACTCCCGGTCCAAGCGAGCCCTCTTTAATTGTGTATTTATGATTATCCTGGCTGCCGGTAACCAAAATGTAGCCCGCCAAATTAACCGCCGTTTTGTTTGGATTATAGATTTCGATGAACTCATTCTCTGCATCGGTTTGCGGCGACTTAGGATTGGGTAGAAGCTCCGTAATGACGAGCGGCGAATACGTCTGGCCCGAGGAGGTTGCCGGCGGTCGGGTGCTGTCACTGCTACCCAGTACGCTTTGGCTGCTTGATGTAACTATATTGCGGGCATCAGGCGTGGGCGCGCTAGACCATTGCCACAGGCCGTCGGCCAGAATCCAAGCATAATCATCCTGGGCGTCGGCATAGGCATCGCTGGCGCTGAGAACATCGCCGGCCGGGCTTAAAAATTTAACCTCGCTGCCAGAATTCGCTAATGAAAGATTGGTTATCGAGGAATAAAAGGCCTTGAGTTCGTAGGGCTGCAAGCTGAACTGCCCATCGGGGAAAGTATAGCTATAGGTGCCGCCAGAGCCGGTTTGCAGTTTGAAGCCGCTTAAATCGAAAGCTCGGTCGTTGGGGTTGTAAAGTTCAATGTATTCATCATTGGCATCGGTTTTTGGTGAGCCCGGGTTGGGTAGGATTTCAGATAACAGAGGTGCCATTAGACCGGCAACGGCAGCCGGAATACTGGAGCCGGATGATCCTTCGTCACTTTGGCTCAGTAAGATAGACGGCGGGGAATTGCTTGATTGGGAGAGGGCAGCCGGAGTGTCAGTCAAAGATGAAGTCGAGGTGGTAGCAGCTGTGCAACCGGGTGGCGTAGCCGCTGAGGCCCAGCCGGTTTCTGTTTTGTAATAAATCTGGGCTGCCGTAGAGCCGGAGACGCCTTTTATATCGACCGCGTCGGCAGCTTTAGAACTCCAAGAAACTTGGTCCTCGGGTTTGTAGCCGATAATGCCTCCGGTTTGGCTGAGGTTGAGTATTTGCAGCATGCCGGCCGAATCTTTAAAACTGAATGGCAGCTTAGACACCCAAACCGGGCCGCAGGCAGCGGCGGTGCCGACCGCCAGCATTATCTCCTGCCCGGGCTGCAGCCAGACGGCCGGTAGTTGCGATGATGAGGCCGAACTGGTTCGAGCCAGGTCGAAGTCATTAAAGTACTGTAGCCAGTAGTTGTTAAGTTGCAAGTTGGTGTTTGTGGCGTTGCGCAAAACCAGGAATTCGTCGCCGGTTATTTTAATCTGACCGACAGTCAGTTCTTTGGCCAGCGGTGTATCGGCTAGCGTAATTGATTGCAGGCTCCAGGTGTAACCGGCCTCCAAAAGCATAAGAAATAATATTACAAAATATTTCTTCATTAAGTTCAATTTTACGCGCTGCCTCTCTATAGGCAAGTGCTTACGTTAATTAAAGTTCCAGTTTCTAGCCCACATTTTATGTCCGATCGGACATAAAATGTAGGTTTTAAGGTGTTAACTATACAAAATAAGTACGGGTAGCAGATTAAATCTCTCAGAGTTATACTGAACTTATGCTTTTTATGAGTAAGAGCCTGTTTAATCGGCCGGTGATGAGCCTGCGCAGCGGCAGCCAGATAGCTATTGCCAACGAGCCAATAATTAACCCGCATAATCTAAAGATTCTGGGCTGGTGGTGCACCCCGCGTGGCGGCAAAGGTCGTTTAGTGATTCTGAGTGAAGATGTCCGGGAACTGATGCCGCAAGGCCTAGCCGTGAACGATGATGACGGCTTGAGCTCGCCGGATGATTTGGTACGCCACCGCGAGATTCTGGACATCAAATTCCAACTGATCGATAAAACCGTTAGGACCAAGCGCCAAAAACTGGGCAAGGTCAGCGATTTTTCTTATAACGAGGGTATGTTTGTGCAAAAGCTTTATGTGGCGCGCCCGGTGACCAAAATTTTTAGCTCACAGGATACGTTGCTGATTGACAGGATGCAGATTTTAGAAGTAACAGACAACTACATTTTAGTACGTGATGCCGAAGTTAAAGCGACCGAAGAGGTAACTGTGCCAGCCGGCGCCGCGATATCGTCAAATTAATACTTAACAAGTTAAGTATTTTTCAAAGTTTCGTTTATCAGGTCGTAGCTAAAGCCCTGGTGGGCAAGATATTGCTTTAATTTGACGGGGTCGTGACGGTAGCGCGACAATTTACGTTTTTTGTCTATAAGAATTTTCAGCCTTGCTGCCTCGTTATCTCCCTCGTCAGCCATTATCTCGTCGGCCACTTCTCTGACTATGCCCTTTTTAAATAATTCAGCTCGGATGGCACGATTGCTCCTGCCGCGTCGCTTTTGCAGCTCGATAAACCATACGCCGAATTTGCGGTCATCCAGATAGCCCTTATTAGAAAAGTCCTTGATAAAAGATTCAACTAGCTCCGGTTCGGCCTTTTTGCGGTACAGATAATCGCGGAATTCGCGTGTTGAACGCGGCCGGTTGAGCAACCATTCCATTGCCCTCAATCTCAATTTGCCGTCGGTCGAGGTCTTCTTTAGCCGCTTGACATCGGCTTTGTCCAGTTCATCGCCATTTTTTAGTTTTTGTTGGAGCAGTTCATCCAGGCTCAAAGAAAATTCATATTTGCCATCAACAAACACACTCACCCGCTGCGGATTCTTAACCTGTTGTTTGATAGCCGTAATTATCATTGAATACTCACCTCAACCAAAAGCAAGAGCATAAGCACGAACCAGATAATTTCAACTACTAATCCGATTGGTGTTTCGCTCCATTGAATCTTAGAGTGAAAGCGGCGTGCTAAGTGAAGGGGTGTTTTTTTATGAACCGGGCTTTGGCCTCCATGCAAAATGTATGGCAGCCACATACTGTCTGGAGTAATCGCCAAAAAACCGCCGGCCAATGCTAGCCAACCGGAATCAGGTATCAGAGCCGCCACCAATACAATCAGCCAGATACTGACCAGCAAGTCGGTAGCTATCACCAAGCGCCGCATCCTGGCTGGGCCGGGAACTTTATAGTCCCAGTGCGGCAGGATATCGATGGCAAAGTGGCTTAAAAATGCCGCCGGCAAAGCTATCGCTGGTTGCTTAATAGAAACAACGACTAGGGCGCCGGTTATGGCGTGGTTAATACCTGTCATTCATTTTTTTCGGCGGCAGCGCGGGTCTTTTTGGCGATTTCTTCAAAAATTTTTGGATTGTCTCGCAAATACTGCTTGGCGGCTTCGCGGCCCTGGGCGATTTTCTGACCTTGGTACTCATACCAAGCGCCCATTTTAGCAACTACGCCGTGTGTGGTAGCTAAATCGATTAAGTCGCCTTGGCGGCTGATGCCTTCGTTATACATAATGTCGAACTCGGCCTCGCGGAAAGGCGGCGCGACTTTGTTTTTAACAACCTTGACGCGCACGTGGCTGCCGATCACGGTGTCGGCCTGCTTTATCTGGCTGATACGGCGGATATCCATTCGTACGCTCGAATAGAATTTGAGCGCCTGGCCGCCAGTTGTAGTTTCCGGGTTGCCGAACATCACGCCAATCTTCATACGCAGCTGGTTGACAAACATAACAGTGCATTTGGTGCGACTGATAACTCCTGTTAGTTTGCGCAGCGCCTGGCTCATCAAGCGGGCTTGCAGACCCATATGAGCATCGCCCATATCGCCTTCGATTTCGGCCTGCGGAACGAGGGCTGCCACCGAGTCGACAACGATAATATCTACAGCGTTAGAGCGTACTAACGTCTCGACGACTTCCAACGCCTGTTCGCCGCTGTCCGGCTGGGATATAAGCAGTTTATCAATATCAACTCCCAGCCGAGCGGCATAGGCCGGATCCAATGCGTGCTCAGCATCAATGTAGGCTGCCGTGCCGCCGGCTTTTTGGACTTCGGCTACAGCGTGCAGGCAAACGGTAGTTTTTCCGGAGGCTTCCGGACCGAAAATTTCAATCACCCGGCCTTTAGGAATACCGCCGCCAAGAGCTATGTCTAGCCCCAAACTGCCGGTCGGAATAGTCTCGACATGAATTTTACTGGTATCACCGAGGCGCATGATCGAGCCGCTGCCAAATTGTTTTTCTATCTGGCTGACCGCCAAATTAAGCGCCTGCGATTTACCGCTGCCGGCGGTTTTTATCGAATCATCTTTAGCCTTATCTGCCATCACAACCCCCATTTCCCTTCTCCCTCAATTATACCAACAGACTATAGCGATTGCTCTACGGTTTGAAAATTGCTCAAGCTTATCTAGTTTCTAGTTACTTATTGCCAGTTCCTTTATACTTATGGTTATGCGCACCAGCGACGCCGTCGTGCTTGATTTGCTTAAAAGCAGTGGCAAGCTCAAAGACGAACAAATAAAAAACCTGCAGCAGCAGGAGACAGACAAAAAAACACTGCAGGATATAGCTATTGCCAGCGGCTTGATATCAGAAAAGGAATTGACCGCCGCTTATGCCGCCCGTATTGATGTACCGTTCGTCGAGTTAATCCCCCGAAACCTGCGCAAAGATGTACTCAAGCTAATTCCGGAGAGAATCGCCCGCCAATATAACGCCATTGTCTTTGACGTGCGCGAGGACGGCAGCAAAATGCTGGCAATGGAAGACCCGGAGGATGTCCAGGCGCTCAACTTTTTACAAAAGCAGCTCGGCACCAACATCAAGGTCTACATCGCCGCGCGCTCCAACATCTTAGCGGCACTCGACCAATACCGCGGCAACATCAGTGGTGAGCTAACACAGGTAATCGCCAGCAGCGGTATTGGAACAGCCGAAGCCGATGAAGCTATCGCTGAAGAAGATGTAGCCGAAGATAGCCCGATAGCCCAAACTGTCAATCTGATAATCGAGGATGCCATTAAGCAGAGTGCCAGTGATATCCACATCGAGCCGCGCGAGGACTACATCAGCGTCCGTTATCGTATTGACGGTCAGCTGCGCGAAACCAACAAGTTACCTAAAAAGGTGCTGCTTAGCTTGGCTAGCCGAATAAAAATTTTGTCAAACCTGAAGATAGACGAACGGCGAGCGCCTCAGGATGGCCGTTTTAAAGTCAATGTTGGCAGCGGCGAATACGCCTTACGTGTCAGCACATTACCGATTGTCGAGGGCGAGAAAGTGGCTATGAGGATTCTCAACGAATCGACTAAGGCCAGTACTCTGGAAGAGCTGGGGTTTTGGGGTACCAGCCTGGAAAATCTGGAAATCGCCCTCACTCGCCCGCACGGTATGGTCCTATTTACCGGCCCGACCGGTTCGGGTAAGAGTACCTCGCTGTTCAGTATCTTAAGCCGCCTTAATCAGCCATCGGTCAATATCAGCACCGTTGAGGATCCGGTAGAGTATAAGATTCCAGGTGTCAACCAGGTACAGGTTAACCCTACCGCTAATATGACGTTTGCTAATGGACTGCGCGCGCTTTTGCGCCAGGACCCCAACATCATAATGGTCGGGGAGATCCGCGACTCAGAAACGGCTAACCTAGCAGTTCAGGCCGCTCTGACCGGTCACTTGGTCTTCAGCACGCTGCACACCAATAATGCCGCCACCTGTCTCCCCCGCCTGCTGGATATGGGCATCGAACCGTTTTTGATTGCTAGCACGGTTAGGGTGGTGGTTGCCCAGCGCCTGGTTCGGCGTTTGGTGCCGGAGAGTGTTGAGAGCTATGCACCGGATATTGCCACTCTGGCCCGAATCCAAAGCAGTTTCAACATCAAGACGCCTGAAGATTTTGGGCGCATCCATAAGCTGGAATCAGAAGCAATGAAATCACACATCAGTCGAACTGCTAGCACAGGTGATAAGCCTTTGAAAGAAGATGATTCTTCCACGACCGGCACGACCATCAAGAGGCTTTGGCGAATTAAAGGCGGCAGTAACGTTACTTTCCGCGGCCGTCTGGGCATTTATGAAGTGTTGCCAATGAGCAGCGATATTCAAAAACTGATAATCGCCCGCTACAGCGCCGACCATATCCAGGAGCAGGCCATCAAAGAGGGTATGGTCAGTATGCAAGCTGACGGGTTAATTAAAGCGCTGCGCGGTCAGACGACGCTTGAAGAAGTGATGCGCGTCACCTCAGAAAGATAAAAATGCTACGCTTTTTTAAGAATCAAGAATTAAGAATCAAGAATTATGAACAAGACCTGATTCATGTTTCATGTTTCATGTTGCATGCTTCTGCAACCGGAGGTTGCTTGTGCCGCAATTCAATTACGTGAGCGTTAGCAAAGATGGCCGCCAGATATCTGGAGTTATGGCAGCTATCAGTCGTGATGAAGCTATCAGTGAACTTCGCAAAAATGGCGGGCGACCGTTACTTTTGCAAGAGACCAAAGCCAAAAGGCAGCGGATGTCATTTAAAAACAGGGTTAAATTAAAGGATTTGGTGGTCTTTTCCCGCGAGCTTTCCACAATGATAAGTGCCGGCGTGCCTTTACCTAAAAGCCTCGAGACCTTGGCCGAGCAGGCCGAGAATAGATATTTCAAGGAGGTTATTTCTAACATCAACCATGATGTGGAAAGCGGCATTGCCCTAGGCGACGCCATGGCCAAACACCCCAAGGTTTTCTCGGAAGTCTATGTCAATATGGTGCACGCCGGAGAAGCCGGTGGCATTTTAGACGACATTATGAAGCGCCTAGCTACCCAGGTCGAAAAAGACGCCACTATCCGGCACAAAGTCAAAGGAGCTATGGCCTACCCATTGGTCATCTTGTCGATCACTGTTATAGCGTTCTTCGTTATCATGCTGGTGATAATGCCTAAGATTTCCAAAATCATCACTGAAATCGGAGGTCCGGATGCCCAATTGCCGATTTACACCCGTGTCATGATAGGGGTTAGCGGTTTTTTACAGCACAATATAGTTTTTATTCTGATAGGTTCGGCCGTTGCTGTCTTTTTTTTCCGTCGCTATATCAACACTGAAAAAGGTAAATACCGTTTTCACGGCTTTCTGTTGCGTACCCCTATTATTGGCAAGGTCCTTTCTAAAATCATCATAGCCCGTTTTGCCAGAACCTTTTCATCGCTGATGGGCGCTGGCGTGTCGGTCCTTGATTCGCTCGAAATAACCGGTAAAGCTGTGGGTAACCGTGTCATCCAAAAAGAACTGGAAGAGGTGGCCAAGAATGTCCGCAACGGCCAATCACTTGGCAAACAACTTCTTGCTGCGCAATACTTCCCGCCGATTGTCGGCCAGATGATGGAAGTAGGTGAAGAAACGGGTAAAATCGATGAGATTTTAGTAAAGGTTGCTGACTTTTACGAAGAAGAGGTCGATACAGTTATTGACGGTCTAGCCAGTATTATTGAGCCGTTAATGATAGTGATTTTAGGAAGCCTAGTTGGAATGATAGCTGCCTCTGTGATGGGCCCGATTGCCGGCCTAAGCAAGCAAATTGGTGACTAGACCCCTGTGGATACCGGTTGACAACATTCTGCTTGTGTTTATAATCAAGCTCATAGAACGATTTTGTTCTCATTAGAAAATAAGAATACTAAGAAGGGTGGGACATAGATGATCTCATTAAAAAGAACGGGCCGCGGTTTCACAATCGTCGAGCTCTTAATCGTTATCGTGGTCATAGGTATCTTGGCGGCCTTAGTCATTGTTACCTATGCCGGTATTCAGCAAAGGGCCCGCGATACCGAGCGTAAGACAGATGTCAAAGGCATCCAGGGACAACTGGAAGCCTACTGGGCAGATAACGCTAAATATCCGACTTTGACGGAGGCAAACGATGCCACGCCTACAACTGGCTTCCGTGCGGTTAACTTCAAGGGTCTGCCTGGAGAGGCTTTCGCCGATCCTAAAAACCCCACTTCCCAGCAGTTGTGTGCCTCAACAGCTTCTAACTGCTATGGTTACGCTGTCACTCCGGCAGCCTGCGATAACACAGCGACGGACTGCGACAATTACACCTTAACCGCCACCTTGGAATCAGGCGGAACATTCCAGGTCAAGTCAACCAATTAGAAGCTAGAATATAGAGTTTAGAATCTAGAATTTAGGAACCTCGGTCTAAACCGAGGTTTTCCTTTATAATAAGCGTAAGCCCGGTAGTGAGCTTTCGAGATTATTCGACTTCACCTGGAAGCCTCGGCTCGTTAGCAAATTTATCAGCCGGCATAAAAATCTTAAATGCAAGCGTGGGATCCATGTCGAATAAAAACTTACTTAGTCGACGAGCTAGCTCGAAAGTCTACTACCGGGTAAGCATGAAAAAGCAGTCGGGTTTTACGATCGTCGAATCTATTATCGCTATGATAGTCGGCGCCATTATGATCGGCAGCGCTATCTTAATATTGACATCCGGGCAACGGCTGGGCCAGAAGCACCGCGATTTGGTTGTAGCCAATGCCTTCATAGAACAAAAGGTCGAAGCACTGCGCAGTATCGGCTTTCTTGGGCTAACTAATGGCACTGCCGACATCACCAGTGAGATGCCGAGCGAGCTCAATGCACCGCGGAGTGGTAGCCTACAGATTTCAACACCTTCGAACGGCCTTAAAAAAGTTGATTTATCAATCACCTACAATGAGTCAGGTAAGACCCGCTCTTACGTATATACCACCTATATAGGAGAACTGGGCGTTGGGCAGTACTAAAAACAAGAATCTGGGCTACACAGTACCGGAGCTGACCATTAGTATCGTCATTTTGGGTATTTTGATTGTCAGTTTATTCTCCTTCTCTACGTACTACTTTACTAATGTGACGCGGTATAACTCATTTGTTGAGATGAGCGCTGATGCACAAAACCTACTTCGGGCTACCGTCGAGCAACTCCGCTATGGTGCGGGAGTTCGTCAATCCAATACCGTCTCCGATCCCAATGCGCCGGTTGGCGGCTGGAACACCAGTAATGCCAGTTTTGTGATTATCATTGCTGTGCCGGCAATAGACTCCGATCGTAACTATATAATCGATTCTGCGACTGGCAGCCCATACAATAATGAGCTGGTTTATTTTAAGGACGGCACCACGCTTTATCGTCGAACCTTAGCGCACCCCGATGCCGTCGGCAACACGCTTAAGACCTCCTGCCCTGAAGCCCTGTCTTCGCCTTCCTGCCCGGCCGATAATAAACTGGTTGAGAACCTTGATTCTATGGTCTTTACTTTGTATGACCAAGATGACGCTACCACTACCGATCCGCTGCTGGCCCGTTCGGTAAAGATAGACCTGGGGCTCGAGAAAAAAAGTTTCGGCAACCCCCTGACGCTCGATAACAGTATTAGGGTAACCCTAAGGAACCAATTCTGATGAAAAAAGCCCAAAAAGGCTCTGCCTTAATCCCGTTCATCATAGTACTGCCTATGCTTATCCTGATTGCCGGTTACGCTATGAGTTTAGCCGTTTCCAGCTACCGCTTAGCCAAGCAGGACCAGCTGCATACGCATGCCCAGTTTGCCACTGACGCCGGCATAGATTACGCACTGCAGCAGATTAGCCTGGATCAAAATTGGGCTGGCACCGGTACTGAAGTCGAATTGCTCAACGACGGCTCCATAAAGACCACGTACCAAATTACGGTCGATAACCCGGACACGGACAACAAAACAGTCACCGCCATTGGCCGGACCTACCGGCCGGTAAACGCCGGCACCCCGGAAAGTTCAGTCAAAGTACTCGTTAACCTACGGCCGGTAAGGTCGGGCGATTTCAGTATTGTCACCGGTGTAGGTGGCCTCTATTTGAGCAACAGTGCCAAAATCGTTGGCGGCGATGTTTTTGTAAACGGCGAGGTCAGCCTAATTAACTCTACCCAGATCGGATTGTCTACCAGCCCAGTCGATCTGGATGTCGCGCACCAAACCTGCCCCAATCCGCCGGACGCTACCTACCCGCAGCTTTGTGCCAGCGGCGAAAACGGCGAACCGATAACCATCCAAAATACCTCCCATATATATGGCGATGTTAAGGCTAATAACCAAGTATCTAACGCCGGTATGAGCATGAATGGGCTATTAGCCAGCTCCGGAGTAACTCCTCAATCCTTACCGCCTCACGACCGCGACGCCCAAAAGGCCGCCGTGGCTGAAACGCAGACCGGCGCCTGGGCTTCATGTGATTCCAATACCGAGACAAGGACTTGGTCGGCAAACCTGAAAATCACCGGTGATGTAATCATAAAGAAAAAGTGTCAGATAACTATTACTGGGGACGTGTGGATAACTGGTAATTTGGATGTCAGTAATTCCGCTCAATTAATAGTGGCGGATACACTTGGCACTACCCGTCCCAATATTATGATAGACGGCCAACTGGGAGCATCCTTCATCAATAGCGCCGCACTTAAAAGTAACGTTAGCAACACCGGAATGCAGATAATTACTTACTATAGCCGTGCCAGTTGTTCGCCGGATTGCGCCGATGTTACGGGTACCGATTTATATAACACACGTAATGACGTTACTATCAGCCTGGACAATTCCGCCGAAGGCTCTCAAAGCGTCTATTATGCCCGCTGGAGCCGGGTACAAATCAATAACAGCGGTCAAATTGGCGCTTTAGTCGGGCAAACAGTCGAGCTCAAAAATAGCGGTACCGTAACATTCGGCACTTCAGCCAGCAGCGAAGTCATGACAGCTTGGATTATTGATGGCTACCGCCGCGTATTTGACTGAAATACTAGACTAGTCAAGTATTTAGGTTACAATCCGCAACCTGTCCACTGTAACCTGTTCTTGCTATACTCTCTATAAGGATAAGCAAAATATGATTTCTATCTCTGGGCCTAGTTTTCGGCGTCGCGAACCGCTTTTCGGTATGGATATAGGCCACTCCAGTTTAAAGGTTATGCAATTGGAGGCCGGCGCCGGAAAGAATAAGAGTCCGAGGGTAGTCGGCTACGGCAGTTCGTACCGCTATGCCGTAAATTCGATTACCGGCGGGGTAATCGTCGATTACAAGGCCTTGAGCGAAGCTCTACACGATTTATTCGATCGTGGGCTGGCCGGAACAATATCTAGCCGTAATGTCGCCTGCACCATTCCGATGTCCCACAGTTTTAGCCGCCCGCTCAAACTGCCGGCTATGGATGATGACGACTTGAAACAGGCTGTTCACCTGGAAGCCGAGCAATACATACCGGTGGCTCCGGAAAATCTCTATATTGACTACGATGTAGTGCGGCGCGATGATAAAAACATCGACATCTTGGTGGTGGCTACACCTAAAAACATCATAGAAAGTTATATGAAATTCCTAGAATCCATGGGGTTGGAGCCAGTGGCGCTGGAGCCAACGATGAATGCCACCGCCCGGATATTCGGTATGGCTGACCCGGCCAATGATCAGCCAACGGTCTTAGTAGACTTCGGTGCTGAGGCTACCGATATCGCCGTCTATGACAAAACGCTCTTCGTTAACAGCACGGTCCAAGGCGGCAGCAATACGATGATCAGCCTGATTGCCCAGAACCTGGGCATTAGCCGCGAGGAGGCTTTCAAGGTTAAGAATGAAGAGGGCTTGAAGCTCAGCGGCCATCTGCGTGATATCGGCAAAGCCGTCAAGCCAACACTTGATAATCTGCTCCGCGAAATCCATAAAATCGTCCGTTACTATGATGACCGCGTGGCGGTCGGCGGGCGCAAAATCTCCCAGGCCATAATGACCGGCGGCGGTACCAATATGCCCGGATTAAGTGATTACCTGGCGGAAGAACTCGGAATTCCGGTGCGGATGCTTGACCCTTGGAGCAAAATCAATTTCGGCCCGCTGACCCCGCCTGATGAATTAGAACGATCAATGTTCATCACGGTTGCCGGTGAAGCCGTTTTAGATATGTCGGAGGTCTTCAATGATTAACCTGCTACCAAACGACTACAAGCTAGGCCTGCGTTATGGCCGGCTAAACATCCGACTCAGCCAATGGCTGGGAATCAGTATCGTTATAATCGCCGGCCTTGTTCTAATCTTGGGCGTCGGTTGGCTATATATGGAGCAACAGATTAAAGACTTGAACCGGTCAATCGCTACCACTGAAGGACAGCTTAAGACCCAGAATTTGGAAGAAGTCCGGGAACAAGCCGACGAGATTAGCCAGAACATCAAAGTCATCAACAAGGTCTTAGGCCGCGAAATCCGTTTCTCCAGCTTGATTCAAGATATAGGTAAAGTGATGCCGCCCGGCGCAGTATTAACCACATTAACGCTTTCAGAAAAAGTAACCGGCGCTGTCGACTTAAACGCTGGCGTCATAAATTCGGATACAGCCGCCCAAATCGCCGTGAATCTCAGTGACCCTAAGAATAATATTTTCGCTAAGGTTGATATCGTCAACGTTATATGCTCATCCGAACCGGTGGTCTATCCATGTACGGCCACTCTTAGGGCTCTATTCGATAAACAGACCCCCGAGCGCTTTCTCAATGTAGCCGTGGGAGACGAAGGATGAAATTCTCGACCAAACAGCTTAGATTTCTGCTTCTAGGACTCCTGGGGATCAGTATAATTGTCTTTATTGCGACTGCGGCGCTAGGCTTAAATTCTCTGTCGGCTAAAAGTAGTGAGTTGGTAGATTTAAGGCTCAAGGGCAGAGCCTTAGACGCCCAGCTGATTAGTCTTGAGGCGGCAAAAAAGCAGGTTGAACAGTATTCATACTTTAATGACGTTGCTAAAACTGTTCTACCAATTGATAAAGACCAGGCCAAAGCGGTATTTACTATTTCCAAGTTCGCCAGAGAGTCAGGTTTTGCTCTTGGCAGCATTACATTTCCTACCAGCAATTTGGGGCTAAGCGGTAGTGCCTCAGCTGCCGGTTCATCGTCGTCAGCTATCAGCCAGGCCAAACCGGTAGCAGACATCAAGGGCCTATATAGCTTGCAGCTTACTATTACTCCCGATACCTCTCCATTAGTTCCGAGTAATAAGGTGGCCACCTACCCGAAATTCATCGATTTTCTTAAGCGTATCGAGCGCGACCGTCGTACTGCCCAAATAACGCAGATTACCATTCAGCAGCGTAATGAGAGCAACCTGCCGCCCCAATCTATTAACTTCACCCTAGTAATCAATATATTTATGAGGCCGGAGTAATGAATCCAACTAAAGCCAGTCCGCCCCAGCAACCAAAAGCCGCCGTTCGGTTACCCGGCGGCGCAAAAAAGAATTTGAATTTCGACCTTAAAAAGCGTCTGCCGAAACTCAAAAGGTTGTCGCAGAAGATAACCGCACATATGTCATTCATCGTTATTTTGGTTGTGCTTTTGATATATATGCTGGTCGTTTGGCAAATCAAGGGATTGGTTACGGCTGAACCTTCTTCAGAAGACGAAAGTTTAGCTTTAGCCTCGACAAACATACCAAAGATCGATAAGGAGGCGATAGAGCAGATACAGTCGCTAGAGCAAAACAGCCCCCAGGTTCGTACTCTATTTACAAAAGCCCGCAACAACCCCTTCCACGAGTAGCGGTTAAGGCCTCTCCTTCAAACTCTCAGCGTAAGCTTGGCGGGCTTGGTTTATCCGATTAGCATATCTGTTTGGATCGGGAGTCGTCTTAAACAAAAAGTTTGGCCGCGCGCCGGCAGTTTGAATTAGTAAGTTACCGTAATTAAATATGGTCGCCAAAATCCCCTTTTGCTCGACGTTGACTTCCTCTACAGTGGCAATGCTCAAGCGCGTAATGCTCCTGCCGAACAGTGCTTTTTGACTAATCTGTATCAGGTTTCTATCGGTAATCAGCAGCCTGTTTAGGCGGTAGGCGTAAGTGGCTACCAAGAGCACGAAAATCAAAATAGCCACAGCAAAGACCGAGCCGGCTACGATCAGTCGGTTACCCTGTTTGGACAAATCACCAAGCACATCAGGTGCAATTAAAAACACCAGTGATAATACCGCTGCGACCGCCACCAGAGCTTCCAAATACAGACCAACGATTCCTATCGGGTGGCGCCGCACTACATCCAGAGGAGTCTCGCCGGGCTCCAGCATATCAGCGAAAGCTCTATCAGTTATCGCCCCCGCTAGAGGAGGTGGGGTTTCCGGTGGCATATGCTTAGTTTATAACAAACTTGGTTGGGTCTTGGCTGTTTTTTGACTAGCCCCAAGATGCTTCCAGGCACGGCCCGTTACTTTACGGCCGCGCGGGGTACGCTCCAACAAGCCTATCTGCATCAGGTACGGTTCATAAAAATCTTCAATCGTCGAACGCTCCTCAGCGATTAGCGCCGAAATTGTTTCGACGCCCACCGGTCCGCCTTTATGGTGCTCGATGATTACATTGAGCAGGCGCCTGTCAGCCGGGTCCAGCCCCAATTCGTCGATTTCCAAAAGCTCCAACGCTTTCAGGGCCAGCGAGTTATCAATAATGCCATCGCCGTTTACATCGGCGTAATCGCGCACCCGCTTTAGCAGACGGTTGGCAATCCGCGGTGTCAGCCTGGCTCGTTCAGCCAGCAGTTTGGCGGCTTTTTCATCAATCGGCACCTTCAAAATCTTGGCCGAGCGCTTTATGATACGGCTGATTTCTTCGGGTGTATAGAATTCCAAGCGATGAATCATACCAAAACGGTCGCGTAGCGGTGCCGCTAGAGATCCAGTCCGGGTCGTAGCACCGATTATCGTAAAGCGGGGCAAATCCAGCCGTAGGCTGCGGGCGCTCGGACCTTTGCCGAGCATAATGTCCAGCTTGAAGTCTTCCATAGCGGCATAGAGCACTTCTTCAATCGAGCGGCTAAGGTGATGGATCTCGTCAATAAATAGGATGTCGCCATCCGATAAATTGGTAAGCAGGCTGGCTAAATCGCCGGCTCTTTCAACCGCCGGCCCGGCGGTTACCCGGATCTGGGCGCCCATTTCATTGGCAATGACCGTTGCCAGCGTAGTTTTTCCAAGCCCCGGCGGCCCGTAAAGCAAAACGTGGTCAACCGGTTCGCCGCGTTTTTTGGCAGCGCCGATGGCTAGTTTCAGATTCTTTTTGATGCGCTCTTGGCCGACGTAATTAACAAAATCTCTCGGGCGCAGGGTTTCTTCAAACTGCTCCTCAGCCGCCTCATCCTTCACCGACGTATTTATAATTCTATCAATCGCCATGTTGATAGTTTAACATTTATAGAGTTAGCCTTTTGCTAGTTCACGCGTTCCACGCTTGACCTAGTTTTGGTGTGTCCTGCGGAGCGGACTGAGGCGTATATGTAATGTAATACGTTCGTGGGATGCGTGGCTAGTAAAGGGATGCTTCTTTGGGCATCTTGGCGCCCTTGAGGATTCTAATCACCTCATCGGCTTCAATAGCTTCTTTCTCAAGCAAAGCATTTTTTAGTTTTTCCAACTTGTCCTTATTAACCTTCAGAACCGCTCTGGCACGCTTGGCTGCTTCTTTTATGAGACCCTCAACCTCCTCATCAATAAGTTTGGCCGTATCGTCCGAGTACTGGCGCTCGTGTACCAACCGCTCCAGCATAATTCCCTCATCGGTATGAAATACCTGATCGCGCAGAACTTTGCCCATACCCTGATTGACGACCATGTCGCGTGCCAGTTCAGCCGCCTTTTGCAGGTCATTGCCGGCACCGGTGGTTACTCTGTCCGGTCCATACATTAGCTCTTCGGCCACCCGGCCGCCCAGCATCCGCGCCAGCACATCTTTGAATTCGATGATGCTGTGGTAGCTTTTGTCCTCTGGCGGGATAAACCAAGTCACGCCACCGGTCGGGCCTCGGGAAATAATCGTTACTTTATGCACCATATCGGAATCGGGCAGAACGTGGCCAACCACGGCGTGTCCGGCTTCGTGATAAGCCGTCAGTTCTTTTTCCTTTTCGGTCATTACCTTGCTTTTACGCTCCGGGCCGATGGCGACTTTCTCAAAAGCCGCCACCACGTCTTCGTTTTCGATAACTTTGCGGTTATGACGGGCGGCGATAATAGCCGCTTCGTTAGCGATGTTTTGTAAATCAGCACCGCTGCTGCCGGCGCTTTTGGCGGCTAATGAATCCAAGTCGACCTCTTTGCTGAAGGGTTTTTCCTTAAAGTGAATTTCCAAAATCTCTTTGCGAGCCTTGCGGTCAGGCAGTTCAATATTTACCCGCCGGTCAAAGCGCCCGGGGCGCAAAAGCGCCGGATCAAGCACGTCTGAGCGGTTGGTGGCTGCTAGTACAATAACGTTCTGGCCCTGCTCGAAGCCGTCCATCTCGACCAAAATCTGGTTTAGGGTCTGTTCGCGCTCGTCGTGACCGCCGCCCATACCGGAACCGCGGCGACGGCCAACAGCATCGATCTCGTCTATAAAAATGATGCACGGGGCGTTTTTCTTGGCCTTATTAAACAAATCGCGCACGCGCGAAGCACCAACACCGACGAACATTTCCACGAATTCCGAACCGCTGATGCTAAAGAATGGTGCGTTGGCCTCGCCGGCCACCGCCCGCGCCAGCATAGTCTTACCCGTACCCGGCGGGCCGATTAGCAAAACGCCCTTAGGAATCCTGGCACCGACTCCTTCGAATTTCTTCGGATACTTCAGAAATTCAACAATCTCTTCAAGGTCTTGTTTGGCTTCTGCGGTATCAGCCACGTCGGCAAAAGTCATACGGTCTTTCTCGTTGCCGTAAAGCCGTGCCCGGCTTTTGCCGAAGCTCAGCGCTTGGTTACCTTGCCCCTGGGCACTTTTGAACATCAAAATCAAGATGGCGGCAATTATCATTACCGGCAATACGCTCACCAGTAACTGCCCCCAAATACTGTTGGTGCCGCCCGACTCCGGTTTGACCGCCACTTCGGTCTTGCCTTGTTCCAAACCCTGCTCGTAGATGCTCGAGCCGGGTTCTTTGAATGATTCTTGGGTCGGCTCAGTGTCGCCCTTACGGGTAATTTCCAGTTCATTGCCCTCAATGGTGATTTTCTCGATTTTGCCGCTGTTGGCTTCAGTCACGACCTGCGAGAAGGGAACCGTCTTGAGCTGGGACGGCTGGTTAAACGCCGACCAGATAATCAAGCCAAATAGAATAATCAGGGCGATAAAGCCCGCGTTCTTCCACCTACTAAAACGGTTATTGCCGCTCGGGCCTCCACCAGCCAAGCGGAACTGCTTCCTATCCATACCTGTTTTATTATAACCTAAGTGTTTGACACTTCATCCTAGAAGTGCGGCAGTCCGGCTAATTTCGAGGCATACCCCTTTGATAACATCGTGTTTAGAGCCGGTTTTAGCCGTTTTGACGGCCACCGTTAATCGTTCGACAGTTTTTTTATCGAAATCCCTGATGTTGTTCCAGCGTAAAAAGTGCATCAAAACCTCGCTGGCAATTTCGGCCGGTAAAGCAATAAAACCAGCTCGGTCAATCGCTTTTCCTTTAACTAATTTTTGCGACAAATTCTCAATCTCTTGATTAATTATTCGGTTCGTTACCCCTAATTTTTGAATTTTTTGCAAAAATTGCCGGTGTTGAGATTCGCTAAGTTTTGGCACGATTCTCCGCCGGATGTAGTTACGCAGGTACCTCTCATCTACGTTTGTCGGGTCTTCGCGCCATTCCAATTTGTGCTCCCTGGCGTACGCCAGAATGTCTTTTTTAGCCAAATGCAGCAGCGGGCGGAGAATATCCCGGTTTTCGGTAATAGCCGTTAGGCCGCGCCGGCCGGTGCCTCGCATGATGTTCAAAATCGCCGTTTCTATCAAATCATCCTGGTGATGGGCGGTGATGATTGCATCAGCATGGTATTTTCGCTTAATCCGGTTCAAAAACTCATAGCGAGCTGCCCTAGCCTGTTCTTCGCTGGCTTTAGCGCCCAATTTGCCATAGCCAACCTCAAACTGCAGCTGATACATCTTAGCCATCTTGCGGACGAATTCCTCATCTTCTTTGGAGTCGGGTCTTATACCGTGGTTAAAATGAGCCACAACAAGATCTGTAACCTGTAACCTGTCACCTGTCACCTGTTTTGCGAGAATATCGAGCAAAACCATCGAATCTACGCCCCCCGACACCGCCACCACATACTTCCCTTCAGGAACTTTCAAATCCATGTCTCTAATCTTATCAACTTACCCCTGTTATGCTATAATTACCTCTGTTCTCATACAAAAACGCAAGATCTGCAGCGCGTTGCGTTTTTGAGAGGAGGAAGCGAGCCGAGGCTGGAAGTAATCAAGTAAAATGCGCTTACAGAAACCGTTGCCTCGATTCCGACAACGTGGCAGGGTAGCTCAGTTGGTTAGAGCACAGGACTCATAAGCCTGGGGTCGCGAGTTCAAATCTCGCCCCTGCTACCAGAATTACTCAAGATCGTTCAGTATATCATCTATGGCTAGTACTTGTGGGTCGGCAGTAGTTACTACCTCATAGGCCAAATCGCCCATTTTCGTTTCTCCTTTTTTATTTTTGTTTTTTTGTTCGGACTTTTTATTTTGCCAGTCTTACGAAACATTGTACACATTTTTGCAAATAATGCAAGCGCTTTTTTCCAAAATATTGATTGTTTTTTAACGATAAACGTGTTTTACTGTCGTGGACAGGATCTTATCTGTTCTTGTGAGAAGAAACGACCATATAATCGGTTCGGTGTTCGCTCATAAAGAAGATTAAGGGTCGTTCCTGCTCATAAACTAAATAGGCTCGCCGTCCGCCCTCTGCGGATTGCGGCCAAAGGAAAGTAAATGCTCAAGCTATTTGTAGGTGGACTGCCGTTCGCTACCACTGACGATGAGTTGAAAGATCTGTTCGCCGCCCACGGCGCAGTGGCCTCAGCCTCAGTCGTCCGTGACCGCGACAGCGGCCGCAGCAAGGGTTTTGGCTTCGTCGAGTTCGAAGACGACGAAGAAGGTAAGAAAGCCCAGGGCGCCCTCAACGGCACCGATTTCGGCGGACGAACCATCACCGTCGATGTGGCCCGCCCTAAAGAAAACAACCGCTAAACTAGCGTATTTTCTTGATAAAAACTCCCCAGCAATGGGGGGTTTTTGGTTTCTTTCAATCATTGACAAACACCTTATAACAGATTAGAATATGTTACTGGCCGTGCTCAAGAGGAAAAAGAGCAGCCCGACAGAATGTATTCCATTTTGCCGGCGCGATGAGAAAAAACCATAGGTTTTGTCTCATTTTTGACGCGGGGTGGAGCAGTAGTAGCTCGCGTGGCTCATAACCACGAGGTCGCAGGTGCAAATCCTGCCCCCGCTACCAAGAAAAGTGCTCCAATTTTTGGGGCTTTTTTCGTTCTAATCCTCGAATAGTCGACGTCCAAGCAGGAAATCGCGCCAATCAGAAAAGTTTTGGGCGAACTTCGATTTAGCCACATCCGATGACTCGTTTTCTGAGCCGGTCTGCGCTGGCGCTAAGGATGGGTCAACATATTTCATAGCGACCGATTTTGGCACCAGCAAAACCGTTTCGCCGGGGGCCGCCAGGCCCAAATTTTGCCGAGCCGCCAGCTCTAAATATTGATCGGCTTCGTAGAATTGGCTCTGCAAATCTGTGTTTTGGTTATAAAGTTGCAGGGTTTCGTTTTGCTGCATTAAGATTGATATCTGCTTTTGAAGCTCATAGTTATTCTGGACCGTCTTAACGCCGCTCCAGGCAATCGCCAGCACAATAACCGCAAAGATATAAAAACCAACGTTACGAACATCGGTAACCTGCCTTAGGCGATCAAGATTCCAAAGATTTTTTATTGTTTGCAACACACCATTATTATAGCTCACTCATCTGTTACAATAGGGGTAGAGGGGCGGTAGCTCAGGGGTCAGAGCGAGCGGCTCATAACCGCCAGGTCGCAGGTTCGAATCCTGCCCGCCCCACCACGTTTATATACAAGAATGGTCGTAGTCGAGATTGCGTGAGACGAATTGGGTCAATGTTACCTGGCCGCCGATGGTAAGCGGTGGCAATGAGCAGCGTTTTTTGGCGTCAGATTCGTTGCGGGCGCCGGCCAGCCAGCTGTTTAGTCCGTTAAGATTGCTGGCCGGCGCAACCTGAGAGCCGACTATTTGTCCCCATTGATAAGCCGTCGAATAAATTCCTACTTGGGCGCCAACAAAATTAAAGTGAGCGACCATTCCTTCTAGCGTGGCGACGTTTCTGGCTAGGGCCTCGGTCGAGCCTGATTGCCAAGTATTTACGATTTCTACGTCCAGCCACCAGATATAAGCAGCCGGATCGTTATTTAAAGCAGTTGTGTTTACTGCCGGCGCAAAACGGTCAATCACATCTTCGACCGCCCGGTTCCAGCCGTATTGCCAAGAGCAAGCCAAATCGTTTTGGCCGGTGCACTGGCCGTAAGGATTGTCGGTTGTGAAACCGGTTTTATCTGTGTTGTTCACGGGCCAAGTTGAAACTTGGTCAATAATTTCGCCGGGGTTGGCGGTATTTACATAAACCTGAGTTTTTGGCTGGTTAGCCGCGCCGGTCGAATTAGCAGCCCACAATAGTTGGTCGGCTAAACAAGGGTTTGTGGTGGTGGCGATTCCGCCGTTCACACCAACAATGCCAAAAGCCTGGCCGCTTGGCAGCTTTTTACCGCACTGCGGCCAGGAAATATCGTTCCCGAGTTTGCTTGGCGCTCTGGCGGCCAGAGCATGTATGTTCAATAATCCCAATACTCCAAGAACTAATCCGGCAAATACTAATAACTTTCGCACCATTCAATTATACCAGTGCGTAATTTGTTACCTTTTAGTTTCTCAAAACTACAACAAAGGGACAAAAACGAAGCCGGGATGCTTGCGGACATCCCGGCCGGTTTTTTCGGACGTTTTTGTTATTTCCAATATATCACTCTGAATTGGAATTACAAGCTTTCCGCTTTTTTTTAATTGGCCCATCAATTCTTCTGGAAATTTATCGGCCGCAGCGCTCACCAATATCCGGTCAAACGGCCCCTCCTCGAGCAAACCAAGCTCATCGCCGGCTGTGGAAAAGTAGGCATTTTTGACACCGAACTTTTCGCAATTATCGCGCCCAAACTCCACTAATTCCGGAATCCGCTCAACTGCATAAACTTTGCCTTTCGGACCGACCAAATGGGAGAGCAGGGCGGTTGTCCAACCGGAACCTGAGCCGACATCCAAAACTTTGTTGCCTGGCTGCGGATTCAGCCACTGCAGCATCAAGCCAACGGTGTAGGGCTGGCTGATGGTCTGGCCATAGCCAATCGGCACTGCTTGGTCATAACCGGCCAAATGCCTCACATTTTCCGGCATAAACTTGGCTCTATCTACCGCCTCAAACGCCTCCTCAATCCTCTCCATCACTCTAGCTCCTAGTAATATTATCCCCCAAAACTCCCCATAAATGTAAGATATTTCTCCCTTGTACGTTATAACTTTGTTATAACAAAGTTATAACGTACTTAGGAGAGATTAGATTTGGATTTGGCGGTTGTAATACTTGACTAGTCAAGTAATTTAACTAAGCAGGCAAGCCAGATTTTGCTATCAGCTGTAAATCTTACAACTTAAACAGGGCAGGCAATTATTTGCTGTTTTCTTCGAGGACTCTTCGTATTCGCTCGGTAGCTGCGTTCTCGCGATCAATTTGCTCCTCGCGACGAACTTCTATTTGCCTATCTATTCTGTTTTCAATCTCCCTCGCCTGTTTTAAATGTGCTGCATCAATTTCAGATGACCGCCTAGGCAATGTAGTTACGGATATACGCCGAGTTGCTGCAGGTTCATCTTCAGGGCCGGGGGATTTAGTACGGCGAGCTATCGCGGACGGTTTGGGTGTAGGAGGGGCTTCCCTGGCGTCTCTCCAGCCCTTTACGGTCTGGTATGGGTGGTCATCCGGCAAGACACTTCTCAGATTATTTCTTAATTCTTGACGAGTATCCGGATTGGCCACAATATGAGTAAGTTCCTCAAAGTCCGTACTAATCCTTTTTCTTATTTGGCCCCTGGTTAAAAGACCGCTGCCCTTGAGTGCTGTATATCCGGCAGATTGCCAAAAATCGCGCATGGCTTCTTCCATAAGCCGCTCCGTCTTGTTTTGTGAATTCTGTATAACCTTGGGTGTCCCGTATAGGTATCTCTCCCAAATAGACCGTTTATACCGTGAATCATCAACAGCTATATCGAAACCCTTCAACATACGCCGATGAGCCAACGCATTTATTGCGCTAACTAACCTTTCGGCTCTTCCAGTGATTTCGATGTTAGGCCCGGCATTATTGCCCACCAATGCTTCCAGGCGATTAGCTGGACTGGCTTCAATTTCTTGCCAGGTCTTAATAGTCGGCGATTGATGCCCCCTACCATTGGGAGCAGTAGTAAATAAAGGATTTTGGCCAGGAACAGGTTGAGCTTTTCTTTGAGCCATAAGTATATATTAACACACTTATGGTTATTTTGCAACCAAAAAGGCCACAGTGTGGTTTTACTCTTGACTGCCTAATGCTTCTATTAATCCACCTAAAGCTGTTGCTTCCTCAGGTATGGATCGAATAGATTGTTCCGAGGTAGAACCTGTTAAATGTGTTTCTTCTTGCCTGCCGTTGGAAGCCTTTAAGTCATCGAGTGACAATTGACCTGCGATTGGCTTTAGCTCGTCTAGGGTCGGCAGGCGTCTTTCCCACATGGTCATGGTTTATTTATATCAAACTTTTGCTTTTAGCGCTTCTTTTATACGGCCGGCAGGCGAAAGTTTGGTATCTACCTTCTTGAGGGCTTCGGCTGCGTCTTGGACGGAATAGCCGAGGGCGACTAACCCCTGTAAGGCTTCATCGCTGGGGTCCGCCGCCGGAGTGGTCAAGAATTCTGTGGCGGCCTCATCGGCTGCCAGGCCGACTTTATCTTTGAGGTCGACTACCACCCTTTCTGCCACCCGGCGGCCAACACCGTTAGCTTGAGAAATAAACTTGATATCGCCGGCGGCGATGGATTGGCGGACCTGCTGCAGCCCGGCGACGCTCAAAATCGCCAGCGCCATCTTCGGCCCGACCCCTTTAACCGTTAGCAATTGCTCAAAGAGTTTCTTAGATTCTTGGTTTCTAAAACCGAAAAGATCATACGAATTCTCTCTGATGCCTTCATAAACGTACAGTTTGGCTGGCTCATCATTTTTCAAAGCGCCGAAATCTTCAAATGTCACGAATAGCCCATAGCCTACTCCACCAACTTCCAAAACTACCATCTGGCCGTGCTTTTCAGCCACCTTCCCCGACAAACTCGCAATCATGATCTAATTATGGCACACGAGTGTTCATACTGTGGCAGATGGCTGTTGCGAGGGCGTCGGCACAGTCGTCAGGCCTGGGGACCTCTTTTAGCCCCAAAAGTACCTTCACCATTTCCTGCATCTGTTTTTTGTCGGCTCGGCCGTAGCCGGTTAAAGCCTGCTTGATCTGCAGCGGCGTGTATTCGGCGATTTCCAGGCCGGCCAGCTTGCCGGCCAGCATGGCCACGCCGCGGGCATGGCTGACGCTGATGGCCGTTGTAACATTCTGGGCAAAGTACAGCTTTTCGATGGCCATAACCGTCGGTTTGGTTTTGGCGATTTCGCTGGCAAGATGGCGATAAATTTCAATCAATCTTTCGTCGAGCGGCTGGTGCACATTTGTTTTTATAACTCCGCCGTCTATCAGCTTGAACTTGTCGCCTTTTTCAACTTCTATCACTCCGAAGCCCAAAAGCCCCGTCCCCGGATCAATCCCCAATATCCTCATTTCCTTAGACTTTCACTCCTTCGGTGATTTCGAAGTTGGTGTGGGTGTTGGTGACATCGTCTATGTCTTCTAGGGCGTCCATCAGGTTTACCACTTTGCGGGCGGTTTCGGAATCCTCTATTTCTACGTTGCTGTTGGGCACGAAAGTTAGCTCGGCATCGACGGTTTCGACACCGGTCGCCCGCAAAGCATCCCGCACTTTTGCCAGCTCGTTCGGAGCAGTGTAGATTACGGTTTCGCCGTTTTCCGGCTCTTCAAATATGTCTTCGGCGCCGGCTTCAATAGCCTGAAGCTGGATGTCCTCCCCGATTCCCTTCACTCTAATCACGCCTTTTTTCGAGAATTGAAAGGCCACGCTCCCCTCCCCGGCGATATGTCCGCCGTTTTTACTAAAGGCCGATCTTACCTCCGGTAGTGTACGGTTACGGTTGTCTGTAGCGCATTCGACCATCACAGCGACTCCGCCCGGGCCATAGCCCTCGTACATCACTTCTTCGAGTTGGTCCACCGACTTATCCTTAACCCGCGCGATTGAACGTTCGATATTGCTCATAGGCATGCTGGCCTTCTTGGCTTTTTCAATTACCATGGCCAAGCTTGGGTTCGAGCTTGGATCAATGCCGCTGCGGGCGGCTATGGCTATCTGGTTACCCAATTTAGTAAACAACGCGCCGCGCTTGGCGTCGGCGACGCCTTTTTGGCGTTTGATTGTGGACCACTTACTATGTCCGCTCATATCTGTTATTTTAACATATCAAAGGTGTTATTACTTGCCCCGATGCAAAGCCTGAGCGGAGTAGTCGGTAATCGGATTATGGAGCGCCGAGTTTTGCTGTGGGGTACCAGCGTTAGGGGTTCTACGCCTCTGTACCAATAGCATGGCGATAAGGATGGAGCTATAAAGGCCCAGCATACCGAATATGCTAACCGAGCGGTGCAGGAAGATCCCTGGGATGCCCGATAGGCCACGGGCTACGTCTAAGATGTAAGTTAAGAGTAGGTTGGCCGGCCAGGCGAACCAGCCGGCGATAGTCGGTAACAGCATACCGGCGCCAGCGGCAATAGCAGCGAACAACATAGCAAATGGTATCAGCGGTACCACCAAAGCATTGGCTACCAGTCCTACCAGCGAAAGCTGGTTAAAGCTCATCATAATCAGCGGCAGCGTCATAACCTCGGCCGCCAGGGTTTCTAGCACCACCATACCAAGCAGCTTGGGCCGTCGCCTGAACAACCTCTTCGCCACCATCGGCGCAATCATCAGCACGCCGAAGAAAGCTAAGAAAGACAGATACCAACCCAAATCGCCCCAGACGTAAAACGGATTAACCAACCCAGTTAGGGCAGCAGCGAAGGCGATTATCAGGACCGGCCGAATTTTGCGGCCGTAGTACCAAGCCCATAAGCTTAGAATCGAAATAATGGCCGCCCGGACGATAGAGGCAGCAAAGCCAGTTATTAAGATGAAAAGGCCGATTAACAACAGGGAGGCTATCAATCGCTGATATTTTGAACCGAGTTTTAGGCGGCCGATAGCTCGGACTAAAATTGTTAAGTTGTAACCGGAGACCGCCACTATGTGTACCAAGCCGACCATGATTAACTGATTGGTCAGTTCTTTTGGTAATGTATTTCTCTGCCCTATTAGTATTCCCAGCCCGAAAGAGGCGTTCGGTTCCGGCAACGCCGAATGCATTCCAGCGGCAAAACGACGCGTGAAGCTGTTAATCCAACTGGTATCCGCGCCTACCCGCTTCAGTTGCCCAAAGGAAATTCTTGCCTGATTGCTGCCACGAGTCGGATAAAGTTTGCCGATTATTTGCACCCGGTCGCCTCTGTAAATAATCGGCTCGCCAAAGCCACTGACTCTAAAGCTCCCCGCCAACTGCTTACTTGCTACAGGGATTACCCTTGTAGCGTTAGCGGTTTGTAGAAGGGTTGCATGGTTGGCTGTAAATTCCAGTTGCGAGCGCTGGCCGTAAATCGAATCGCTGGTGGCGGTGGCCTCGATGGTAACTTTTTGGCCGGTCAAATCTTTGATTTCAGCTAATTTATCCATGTAAACAGCGCCGCGCCACAGGCCTAAGGAGAGACCCAAAACGATAATCAGTAGTAAGCTGATAAAATTTTTTCCCAGTAGTGAGCTTTCGCGTTGCTTTGCAATATATCCGCCTTTAGTGGATAGTCGCGAAAGTCTACTACTGGGTTTGCGACGTATTTGCAATAACAGAGGCAGAAAAGCCAGCCACCAAACCTGAGGTTCAATGTTCACCTTTCGAGCTAATCCTAAGCCTGCCAGAATAGATACACAGCCAACAGTAATCAGGGTAGTACGCCTAAAGCGCCTCATATGACTTCATAATGACAGGTTAAAAATACTATTGCAATTTTATCACGCTTATGGTAATATATAGTTGTCCGTTAGCTGAATAGGCGCGGACAAGATTGCACATTTCGAACCTACTCCCCGCGCGAGCGGGAGAAAGTGAGAGGATAATGTCCTTTCGCACACGCATCGCCGTTCTGATGACCCTCGTCATCTCCAGCCTCGTGCTGGTTTCGGCAGCACTCGCCGGTTCCTGGACGCTCACGACGGCCAACGGCACGTACTCAGGCGACTGCAACGTCGGCTCCGAAGGCAGCTTGAACTGCCACGGCACCCTCGTTTCCGGTTCGCCGGTAAGCAGCGGGGTCGTCATCCAGTCCGGCACGTGTGTCCTGGTGCTGACCCCTTCGGGCCGCGCCAATATGCACTGCAAGTAGGACGGACAGCAACACTGCCCGCGGCGCGCTCTTCGGAGCGCAGCCGCGGGCAAAAGCAACACCCGAAAGGGTGTTTTTTGATATCAAAATTTAACAACAGCATAATCAGGCGGTTATGCTAAAATTATTGGGTAGTAAGTAAAAGGTGGGAAAAAAGGAGGGTTTTTAAGTGAAGTTATTATCTGCGCTCATACTCACCGTTACATTGGCTTTAGGTTTGGCTATCGCCTGGACCTTTTGGGGAGAAGCAGCCCCAGCTGCGGCCCATGAGGAAAAATCAAAACCGGCGGATGTGACTTATGAGTACGTAGCCCAATCTGGCGACTCATATACCAAGATAGCCCGCAAGGCTGTGCAAACTTACGGGCTAAAGAACAAAGTCAATCTAACCCCGGCCGGTATCATCTATGCCGAGACCAACCTGACGAGGGGTGCCGGTTCGCCCGAGTTGAACCTCGGCCAAAAAGTTGAGATAAAAGAATCGACCATACACGAGTGGGTTGATAAGGCCCAAGACTTGACCGATACCCAAGAAGCGGCTTGGAATTTCTACGTCCGGTTCGTTAACTTCAACACCGACAACGTCGGCGAATAAGCCTAGATTTTTTCACTCAAATAACAGATAATATAAGGTGTTAGACTTTAGTCCATAACTAAAGTATTTAACATTGCACATTTTTCATTTAGCATTTATTTTGTCATTGATCATTGGTCATTGATAATTCATTGAAAATTGTGAATTGTGAATTGATAATTGCCCGCCTAAGGCGGGCTGTGGGCCCGTAGCTCAGTTGGTAGAGCAGCGGCCTTTTAAGCCGCGTGTCGCGGGTTCGAGACCCGCCGGGCCCTCCATTCTACTTCGCCAAGGCTTCGTAGAATTGGAATTGAAGAAGTAGAATGTCCTCCGAAGCTTTATGCGAAGGAGGACTTATTGCGAAAATGTACTACGTTTATATACTCAAGAGCGAAAAATCTAATCAGATTTATACAGGTTTCACAACTGATTTAGATAAAAGGCTTAAGGACCACAACTCTGGTAAGAGCATTCACTCTAATAAGTTTAGTCCTTGGAAACTGATTCATTACTCTACGTTTGATTCTGAAAAACGAGCTAGAGAATTTGAAAGATATCTCAAAACTGGCTCTGGCATAGCTTTCGCCAGAAGGCATTTTCTGTAACTTCTCCAAGCATAAACGCTTTATAGTGCTTTTTGCTAAATTATTTTATACTGACAACAAATGGAACCCCAAGCTAACCCTCAGCCACAACCTGTATCTCCTTCGCCGAACCAGCCTAAATCTCCAGGTCAATATTCGGCTCCTCCAACTTCGCCACCCCAAGAGCAAATAATACAAACTCAACCTGGAATGTTTAGCGGACGATTAAATCGGCTGGGCTATTTGATGTCAATAGTATATATCATCCTTTACTTCTTAATACCAGTTGCTCTTCAGCTTTTGGTGTCTGGAGCAAGCGGTGCAAAAACCCTGGTTAATCTGACTACAATCTTAATGGGTATGGTGGGTGTAGCTTTAGCAATACCTGTAGGCATATCAATAGGTATAAGACGTTGGCACGACTTAAACCAGTCAGGTTTTTTTGTTCTTCTGGGCCTGATACCTTTTGTCGGCCTTATTGCTTTCATTATTCAACTACTTTTTCCCGGTACACAAGGAGCCAATAAGTACGGCGACCCTGATACTGGACCTGCTACTATTAAAAAAGTTCTATTTGGAAGGTAGTAATATGTAACTGTTGGCTGTCTTGAATGGTAGTTGCTACAGCCTTCACGGCCTGCCCACCGAAGTTTCAACGAAGGAGGGTGGCCCTCCATGTAAAATGATCTGCCTTGTGTAGGTCTTTTTTCATGGCATGTTCTTGCGGGTCGAGAACCCAGGGTCGGGCGCCAAGGAGCTGCGCGCAGAAGCTACCTCTTAGTTTCGAGCACAGCGACTGCACCTGAGCGAAGCGAAATGACCCGCCGGGCCCTCCATTTTTATTTGTGTTTTTTGCCAAACTTAGAGGCGTTCAGCCATACCAAGGCAAAACTCAAAAGAGCACCTGCCCCGATAACGCCGGATTGTATTTTTATTAGATTCTTCCAGACTTCCGATTTTGACAGGTCCAGCCAACCAGTAGTAATAACAGGTGCAATAGATAGCGCCAAAAGCCCACCGGCTAACAATGCGGTCAGAAGTTGGGTCCACAATCTAAGCCCCCGGGTATTGGCTTTTCGAGTAAGGAGTAGCGTAAAAACTAAGGGTAGTGTAATCAGAGTAATCGCCAGGGTGCTGTTAGTGACCGATAAGTTCATTTCACTCAGCAGTTGTCTGAGATCGCCGATAACTGATGTGCTAAGTACAAAACCGACGCAAAGAGCTAAAAAGCTAAGCGCCGCATTACTTTTGAGCAGGAAGGTTAGAACGGCAGGGCTAAGAATCAATGCAATGATGAAGGCATCGGTCACACCGCCATCATAACATAAGCGTTAAAAATTAACTGGGGTACCCAAGCCGATTTTGAGGTCTTTGGAGCGGTTGGCTTGCAGTTCCAACACGTATTGAGCGGGCTTTTCAGAAACAAAGGCATCGGGATAAGTTGAAGGCGCAACATCTATATCCAGCCCCACGACCGTATGGCTAGCATCTATCCAAACGATATCGATTGGGAATTTCATATCTTTCATCCAAAACGGATACTGGCCCGGCTTATCAAAGACGAATAACATTCCTTTGTCAGGTTCGATGCACCGCCGGCCGCTTAAGCCTTTTTCGCGCTCGGCCGGCGATTGGACAACCTCTGCCTTAATTTGGGCCGAACTGATAGTTACGGTTTTGTCATTGCGATAAAAGCCGCACTTCGGCCCCGGCGCTTGGCTTGGGGAGTATGTCAGAAGTGCAAACAGCACGGCCACCACGACGATTGCCGCGGTCACCACCAACCGAAGATTATTAAGCTTAGGCACCGACACGGTCTTTGCGCTGGCGTCTTTTGGCGTTCAGCTCGATGTATTCAATAATCCTGTCAGCGACATTACGTCCAGTTACCTGCTCTATGGCAAAGCCAGGACTTGGGTTAACTTCTAGCACCAACGGCCCGCGCTTACTGCGTACCAAATCAACTCCGGCAATGTTCAGCCCCATGGCTTTGGCGGCTTTGAGCGCTACTTTTCTTTCTTCGTCTGTCAGCTTTATTGGCGAACCTGTCCCACCTTGATGAATATTAGAGCGGAACTCCTCGCCGGCACTCTGGCGCTGCATACTGGCAATGACTTTACCGCCGACAACAAAGGCCCGAATATCGGCACCTTCGGCCTCCTCGATGTACTCCTGAAGCAAGATGTTCGTTCCCTCTTCTTCCATAAGGTAAAACCCCTGCAATACTGACTTAGCCGCTTTCCTGGTTTCGGCCAGGACTACGCCGCGGCCGTGCGTGCCGCGAGCCAACTTGATAACAATCGGCGGCCCGCCCAACTCCTCAACCAGGTCTTCAATCTCCTCGGGACTGAGCATACCTCTGGAAAAAATAGTCTTAGGAATGCCTATTCCGGCTCGGGCCAAAAGTTGTGTCGCCCTCAGTTTGTCACGCGAACGGACAATAGCGATTGAGCTGGTAGTGGTGAACACGCCCTGCATTTCAAACTGGCGGACTATGGCCGAACCGTAACGCGTGTAAGATGAAGCGATGCGCGGGATAATTGCATCGAACCCTTTAAGAACATCCCCGTTGTAGGTGACAACCGGATTGCTCTGCTCTATCTTGGCCTCGCAGTGTGTGTAATTAATAACCTTCACTTCATGACCACGTTTAATAGCCTCCTCCTTTAATCGCTTGGTGGAGTAGTTGCCAGGACCTTTAGATAAGATAGCTATTTTCATGATTTTTACTTTACTTCGTAACGATACTTTGTTCCCTTTTTGGGGTCAACCAAAAATCCATGTCGCCGCAGAAACCGCCGGCCGATAATTACTGCTTTCATCATTTGGCTGCGATCCGCCAGAGTAATATTAATAGGATAGCTTACATCTCTAATAACGATAGTGGTTCTAATAACGTATCTCCACTCTAACGCGCCGTTACTACTACGGACTTTTTTACGCCGGTAGGCGGTCAGGCGAGCCGGTTTTTTTTGTCCATAGGGGGTAAATTTTAAGGCCCTTTCACCGGTTGGAAGCTTAACTACTACAATATTTGTGGCATGCAAAGCACCGCTTAAGGCCCCGGTGTCTACCTTGGCAATAGTATTGTAAATCCCTAAGTCGGGAAAGCTAACTTTTGCAAATGCTCCGATAGTTTTCAGCATAACTAGTTCCTATTTGGTCATCCGATTTTTTCAACAAACTCTATAGGTGTTTGATAACTAACAAATTATCCATCTATGTATATTTTAACACTTTTTGTCATTTTAATCAACAAGGTAGTGTATAATTGCATTATGAGCCTGGCCCAAGAAATAAAGCAATATTATTTTGAAAATTTAGGCGGTTTATCTGAGGATAAACGTTTTCACCTTGCCAGCCGGATTGCGGCTTGGGAAGGGGACCCGCAAGCTTACGAGCTACTGATAAAGCTTCGCCATTACTTGCTGCCAGAAGGTGTGTCTTTGGAGAAATTATTCAGTGATGTTATCACTAAACCGAAGGTGGGCAGGCGTATTGCCCACAACCTCCGCCAGCCTTATTTTGAAAAGTATCCAAAACTAACTGGACTTCACTCAGCGCTTTTTCGAGCTAGGCATCTAAAGGCTGTTCTGGGCATAGATGCCAAGGATGCTCTTTTTGGAGTCGTTCCGGAGGCTCAGTTCAAGAAACTATACAATCAATTGTTGGTGGACCCTGGTGCGATGAGAGTTCTGTCTTCCGTTGGGGTTAATTATATGTACATTTATAAAAGCTTGATTGGTCAGAGAGACTTGATCGATCCGGCTCTGTTTGTGGATATAGCTCGCGGATACAAGTTGTACGATCCTACAAATATACGGTTACAGATATATTTATACACTCACTCCATCATAGGTGAAACTAACTTTTATACCGAAGCAGTTTCAACTAGGCATCGGCCATTGTTCGCCAAAATGCTAAATGAACTGGAAGAAATTATCGCCAAAAGATTTGATGATGTAAGTCTAGATAATAAACTTGAATTTCTAGTCTGCTGCCGAATTTGTGGAATTAATTCGCCCCTATTTAAAAAGATTTATAACGAATGCCAAAAAT
Organism: Saccharimonadales bacterium (SeqCode); assembly: GCA_040879175.1. Lineage (GTDB taxonomy): Bacteria > Patescibacteriota > Saccharimonadia > Saccharimonadales > UBA10212 > 2-01-FULL-49-22. The sequence continues at coordinate 12,191 of JBBDKW010000003.1, read as the reverse complement.
CGATTAGTCCGGAGGGCCATTTTTTGATAGACAGACACAACAAAAACTCTAAGAGCCTTCGGAGTAGCTTTAGTAGCTCTGAGCACCGTAACGTGCTTTTTATTATGAGCAGCTCGCTATTTAACCCTCATTTGACCCTTGTCTCATAAATTTTTCAAGAAAGAAATGCCTTTGTGCTTAAGGGAACAATTCCATATATACTGCAGGGTATGAAGCAAAGTAGTTCAACCAGCGCTGGTGATTACAAAAAAAGCCTTTCCGAACATGGAGAGAGTCCCAAGGCATTGCTGTGGCCAAACTACAGGGTCGCTGCTATTCGGTACAAAGAGCTAGTAACGGATACGCCTGTAGAGGGACGGTCAATACTTGATGCCGGAAGTGGTATGGGTGATCTGTTGCCATTCTTGTATGCCAAATCTACCAACTTCCGTTATTTAGGCGTAGACACTAATAAGGATTTTGTAGAAATCGCCAGAAAGCGCTACGAAGGGCATGAATTTAAGGTAGCCGACGCTTTCACTCAAAAAATCGGCCGTTATGATGTAGTTGTTTCATCGGGCACGATGAATGGCAACGTTGATGATTGGCTGGAAAAAAGAAAAAACGCCATCTCCCACTTGTTTGAGCTGGCAAATGAAGCTCTGGCCTTTAATATGGCTGGGGGATTAAAAGACATACCAAGTACTCCATTAAATGCTTATGTTAGACTTGAAGAAATCCAAGCCTTTTGTGCTACGCTCACTCACCGGCTAATAGTCCGTAACCACTATGCGAGCAAGGGGTTTACGATCGTAATGTTCAGATAAATACGGCCGGTATTAGCTGATCAAGTTTGAGGGTGCCGCCGAGTTCGGGGTGGAATTGGGTAGCCAAAATAGGTCTTTTCTTGTGTTTGATTATTTCGATGCCGATAGGTGATTTGGCTAGAACCCTGAATCCCTTCGGCGTCTTTTTGACGCGCCATTTGTGGGCCTCGTGCTGCCGGATTGTGCTGTGTGAAAGAAGTTTTTGGCCTTTTCTGGTAACTTTTAGATCTGTTGGGCCTTCCAAGACTTCTGGCATTTTTTCTACCTTTGAGCCGAAAGCTCTACAGATTATTTCCAGACCCATGCAGATACCCAGTAGTGGTTTTTGGCAATTTCTAACAAAATTAATCTCGTCTTGGTACCAGAGGTGCCCGGACTGATGCACATCGTAAATTTCTCGTCCCTGCCCGCCGCCGCCAGAAAGGATTACCAAATCCTTGTCCTTAGTGTGAAAATCCAGCCCAGGGCGGTATTTTTGTACTTCAACTTCATCCCCCGCCAGCGCTTCGGTCAGTGCTTTCTTGTGCTCGGTGTGGTTGTCGATAAGAAGAATCCGCATTTTTATTTTGATTTTTGCTTGCCCCGCACCAAAACCTGAGCGGAATAGTCTACAGTCAGATTATGGAGCTTCAATTTTTTGGTGCTGGGGTTTTTATCTTTATTTTGCATTCTATAGTTTCGATTGGGCTACCCTCGTATAAATCAACCAGATAACAGCGGCCAGGATGAGAATTATCATAATTATCATAGGGATGAAGCCGGTTTGTGTTTTTCGCATCCTGTACTAATTGTAATACCTCTGTCAACTAACTCAACCCCAGTAGTGAGCTTTCGAGATTATTCGACTTGGCTTGGAAGTTTCAGCTCGTCATTACATCTGCCGTTAGTTTAATATCTTCGACCTAAGATAACCATGCTGTCGAATAATAATTTCGTCTGGCGACGAGCTGACTCGAAAGTCTACTACTGAGCAACCTTTTGACTAGAGTATTACTATTATGGTATAATAATTTTTCTATGTACCCTAGGAGACTAAAACCGGTTGTTGAAGCCGAACGGCCGCGAAACCCCGCGGCTGGTTCTGTAATGGATAAAACTTCTTGGCATGAAACAGTGAAGGAAGCTGTTAGCGAATCTCATAGGGACGGCTCTCAAATAGCCCTTATTTTTATCGATATTGACCAGATGAAATATATAAATGATAGCTTTGGGCATGATACCGGCGATCGGGCGATTGATATAGTGCTCAAGTCAATTCAGGAAAACCTGAGGCATACAGTAACCAGGCCTGAAGAAATGCATGATGTCATAGGATATACCCCAGCCAGCCAAATTCACTATAAGCCTGGCACGGATGACTTTAAGGTCGGGAACCTCGGCGGAGATGAGTTCGGCATTTTATGCAGAACCGACGAACAAGGGGCTTTGGCCTTAGTTCAGCGGCTGCGCGAAACAATCCAAAAAGAAGTAGCGGATGATTTAAGGTTACGTGATCTTGAAGTGTCAGTCGGAGTAAGTGTTTTACAGCCGGGTATGAGCGCCTCGGAATTATTACGGCTGGCCGATCATGAAATGTATGAAGATAAATTAGGACGTATGCCCGAACTTAACGAGGATCAAAAAGATTTTTTGAGACAAATAGAAGCAGGTCTGGAGCAGCATAATATTAGGCTTCGGGATATAGGGAAACATCTACTTCGATTAGCGCGCGAATCAGATGCTTAGCGGAACAGGCCCTTTTTGCCGCCGGAGTCGCGCAGTTTTTTGAGGATCTCGCTTTGGGCTTTGGTCAATTTGGTCGGTGTATCGACAATTACTGTCACAATGTGAGCGCCGCGCACGCCGCCACGGTTTAGGTTTGGCACACCGTGGCCGGTGAGTTTAAAGTCGGTGCCGCTCTGAGTACCCATCGGCACTTTCATCCGCACCGGTCCATCAACGGTTTCGACATCTATCTCATTTCCCAGAGCTGCATCAACCATACTGATGTGTTCATTGGACAGGATTAGTTCGCCCTCGCGGGTGAATTTTTTATGAGGCTTGACCTTGATGTTAACGTATAAATCACCTTTGGCGCCGTGGGCTATGGCTTCGCCGTGGTTACGCAAGCGAATAGTGGCACCGTCATCGATGCCGGCCGGAATTTTGAGCTTGATGTTCTGGCTTTTGCGCTGCGTACCTTTGCCGCGGCAGACGCTACAGAATTTTTCTGGGATTTTGCCGCGACCGTGACACTTCGGGCAAGTGCTGGCCTGGCGGATATTGCCAAAAATGGTGCGGGTAACCCTGTGGACCTGGCCGCTGCCTTTGCATTCGTCGCATTCTTTTAGGTCGTAGCCGGGTTCGACGGTTGTGCCTTTGCAGTGCTCACAGATGTCTTCTAAATTGAGTTTTAGCTCGGCTTCGGTGCCAAAGACGGCTTGCTCGAAGGTAATCTCGACATCGGTTTCTACATCACGACCAACTGTCTGGCGCCGAGCGCCAGTCCTGGTACCAAAACCGCTGCCGAAAAAGCTGTCAAAGATATCGCCCAGTCCCAGATCGCCGAAGTCGAAATGAAATTCCTGGCCGGCACGGCCAAAGTCGAAGCCGCCGAACGGCCCGCCGTCGGATGCAGCGCTGGTGCCGACACCGGCGTGGCCGAACTGGTCGTAGCGCTGGCGCTTGGAAGGGTCTTTTAGGACTTCGTAAGCCTCGTTGACTTCTTTGAACTTGGCCTCATCCCCGCCATCTTTGTCAGGATGGTATTTAATTGCTAACCGCCGGTAGGCTTTTTTAAGCTCGTCCGCACTGGCAGATTTACTTACTCCCAGAAGTTCGTAGTAATCACGCTTGGTCATCTTGCTCCAAAACTAATCGTTTAACTTCCTGCAAAGTCACTTCGATATCATCTGTATATTCAAAGTCATTAATGCTCAGCTCTAAGCTCCCAGTAAACCAAGTTGCCAAAAACTGCCTGTCATATAGCTCCAGTCGAATTGCGTTTCTGACAACCGGCGTGTCAACAGAGGGCGCTCTTACTTGCTTTATGGTCACCAGTCTACTATCGTCTAAAGCAACTTTTTTCGCTCTTAGTTCCAGACCGCTTTCCGGTCTTGGGTCCCACTCAACATCATTTAGAATGTCAGCAACGCCAAACGACAGCCGCTGGGTCAACGACAACGGTGGTAGAGCCAGCTCTGGCCGTTCCATAGCTATTCCTTCTTGTCGTCGACGACTTCGCCTTCGATAGGTTCGTCTTTATCCTTTTTGCCGCCGGACTTCTTATCCGATTTATCTTCAGGCTTCTCTGATTCGCCCTCCTTCGCCGAGGCTTCGGAGGACTCGTCCGCTTTCGCGGACTCGTACATCTTGGAGCCGATAGGCATTACTTTGTCGCTCAGCTCTTTGGCGGCCTTTTCAAGCTCTTCTTTGTCTGTGACTTCAGCTTTGCCTTTGGCCTCTTTGACAGCCTCGTCGATTGTCTTCACATCTTCCTCGCCCAGCTTGTCCTTATAGTCGGTCTTCATCTTTTCAGCTTGGTAAATGGCGTTTTCCAGAATGTTTCTAGCTTCGGCAGTCTCGCGCTTTTTGCGGTCTTCTTCGGTATGAGCCTCGGCGTCTTTGGCCATTTTTTCGACTTCTTCTTTCGAAAGACTACCGCTATCTTGAATGGTGATACTCTGCTCTTTGCTGGTCCCCTTGTCTTTAGCGGTGACGTTCAGAATACCATTGGCATCGATATTGAAGGTGACTTCGATTTGCGGAATACCGCGTGGTGTCGGTGGAATGCCGTCGAGAATAAAGCGGCCAAGCGATTTGTTGTCGGCGGCCATTTCGCGCTCTCCCTGTAAGACGTGGATTTCAACCGAATTCTGATTATCGGTGGCGGTTGAAAAAACCTCGCTCTTGCTTGTTGGAATAGTAGTGTTGCGCTCAATCAATTTAGTTGTAACTCTACCCAAAGTTTCTATACCTAGGCTTAATGGGGTTACATCGAGCAGCAGCACGTCTTTAACATCGCCTTGTAGCACACCGGCCTGTATGGCGGCGCCAACGGCTACGACTTCGTCCGGATTGACTCCTTGCATTGGGTCTTTACCAAAGATTTCTTTGACCTTCTTTTGCACGGCCGGCATACGCGTCATACCACCCACCAGTACGATGGCGTCAATATCAGCGGCTTTGAGACCGGCGTCTTTTAAAGCTTTTTCACACGGAACGGCGGTTTTATCGATTAACTCCGCGACCAGACTCTCGAGTTTGGCGCGGGTAAGTTTGTGCTCGAAGTGTTTCGGGCCTTCGGCATCGGCCGTTAGAAACGGCAGATTGATATCAACTTCGGTGGCTGTTGAGAGCTCAATTTTGGCTTTCTCGGCCTCGTCGCGCAGGCGCTGCATAGCGGCTTTGTCGTCAGATACGTCAATGCCGCTGTCTTTTTTGAACTCTTCGGCCAAGTAGTTGATGATTACGCGGTCAAAATCGGCGCCACCAAGGTGGGTATCGCCATTGGTGCTTTTAACTTCAAACACGCCGTCACCGAGCTCAAGAATCGAGATATCGAACGTACCGCCGCCTAAGTCATAAACGGCGATTTTCTCGTCCTTTTTCTCGACTTTATCAAGGCCATAAGCCAAGGCTGCCGCAGTTGGCTCGTTGATGATGCGCTTAACCTCTAGCCCGGCAATTTTACCGGCGTCTTTGGTAGCTTGGCGCTGGGCGTCGTTAAAATAGGCTGGGGTTGTAATGACGGCTTCGGTTACCGGCTCGCCGAGAAACTTCTCGGCATCAGCCTTGAGTTTGCCCAATACCATAGCGCTGATTTCTTCCGGGCTGTACTGCTTATCTGCCATCTTGACCTTGACGTGATTATTGGCTTTGACCATCTCGTAACCCATGAGTTTAATGTCACGCTGGATTTCTTCGTCTTCCCAGCGACGCCCCATCAAACGCTTAACTTCATAAATGGTGTTTTTAGGGTTGGTAACCATCTGGCGGCGGGCTACCTGCCCTGCCAACCGCTCGCCGGCCTTATTAACCGCCACCACGCTGGGTGTTACCCGACCGCCCTCGGAATTAGCTATAATCTCGGCTTTGCCGGCCTGCATTACGGCCATCGCCGAGTTAGTTGTGCCTAGATCGATTCCAATTATCCTTGCCATATATGCTCCTTATAGTCGCTGAATCATGAATTAAGAATCATGAATCATGCTTTTATTACTTGTTGATTTAATTAATCCATTTAACATTTTATGTACAATCACGGCCAGGTCTGCGGTTTGTTTAAAGTCATTTTCTGAAATATATTCTACATCCCTGGCAATTAGCAACTGGTTCTGTAACTCTGTAAGTGAGCCATGTGCCATAACATAGAAGTGTTTCTTGTCAATGAACGAACGCCTAGAAAACCCTTCGGCAATATTTGAGGTGATGGAAACCGCCGATCTACGCATTTGGCTCATCAACCCAAATCTTTCTGTGTCAGGAAAAGCAATAGTGAGTTTATAAATAGTAAGTACAAGTTCGTGGCCTTTTTGCCATGTAGTTAAATCTGTAAAGTCTTTTATGCTTGATTCTTGCTTCATGATTCCTGCTTCCGTGCGGATTCCATCCGCACTTTGACTGTGGCGTGGCGGATTATTTCGTCGCCGAGTTTGTAGCCGGGTTGAAGTTCCTCGCAAACAACTTCAACCTGCCCTCCGGCGTCCTCCACGCTGATAGCCTCGTGGTAGCGCGGGTCAAACTGCTGGCCAACGGTTTTAATCCGCTCAACACCCAGCTGCTTAAAACACTGATCAAATTGTTGATCAACTCCTTTTATGCCCTTTACATAGTCGTGGTTTTTTAAATCTTTAGGGGTATGCATTAAGGCGCGTTCCAGATTATCAATTGCCGGCAGCAGCTGGCGAACAACCATCGCTTTGTAAAATATGCCAAGCTGTGATCGTTCCTCATCTATACGGCGTCGAAGGTTGACGGAATCGGCCCTCTCACGCTGTAGCGCGTCGGTTAGCTCATCAACCTGCTTTTGCAGTTGGCCTACTGGCAGCTTCTTAGGCATACAGCGTCTCCTCCAAGGTGTGACCGGCTCGGCCGACCAGTGTCATAACGTCGCGGTAGCTCTGGCGTGTCGAACCCAGTACGCCTATGTAACTACGGTCGGAAAACGGGCTGCGAAAGCGGCTGATTATAAGCGAGCAGCCGGCACCGCGACCGATTGGATTTTCGCGCCCGATATAAACGCTAAGTGGTTCGTTCGGTGCGGCTTCGTAAAGCCAAGGTTCGAGATTATCCAGAAGCCTCGCAACCTCCTGGACTTGGTCGGGGTGCATAAACTCCGGTTGGCCGAACAGATAAGACAAACCGCTCATGTAGAGCTGGTCGCCGATGGTGGCAAGCCCTAAATTATGAGTCAGTTCTACCAAAGTATCTACGGTGTTGCGGATGGTGTGCTCAGGTACGCCACTGTTACTAACTCGAGCCGCTAGAGCCCTCTCTGCCCTATTTCCGACTACCAACTTGGCCATTCCCGGCTCGGTTATTTGGTTCACGTAATAACGATATCCTTTATCGGTCGGCATCCGGCCGGCGCTAGTATGGGGTTGCATGATAAATCCGAGCCGCTCGAGCTCGGCCATTTCTGAACGGATAGTGGCGCTTGATACACCAAAGGCTCTAGCCAGCAGGCTGCTGCCTACCGGAGAGGCCACTTCGGCGTACTGCTCAACAATCGCGGCTAAGATTTTCTCTTGTCGTTCTGTCATTTAGCACTCCTCAGTACTGAGTGCTAGTTTACCGAAGTTAGCACACCACTGTCAAGACTGCCAGTTCTCCCCTGAAGGGCAATTATCAATTCACAGTTCACAATTTTCAATAAATAACCAAATAACATTTTTCCAATTAATTCCGGGCTGTAACCTACAACCTATAACCTGTAACCTATAATTACTTGACTAGTAACGCTCGTAGGTTAACCAATTATATCTACTCGCTAGAAAGGTCAAGGTGAGATACCACCTTGACACTTATCAAGTAATTTAGATGGTTCTGAGGCGGTCGATTAGTAGTTGTGCGGCTTCGCGGGCTTTTCTTTGCGAAGCTTGGTCGTGAACATCGCCCAAAATCTCACGCGCCGTTTGTGGCACATCCCGGTTGACAACCAAAAAGAAGTGTTCGTTATCCAAAACTTGCTCTAGTTCCTCGCGGGCGCTGTGCATCCGCCGCAGGCGCTCCGAATGGCTCATACGCCCGCGTTTTTCTTGCATCCGTACCCAGGTATCAAAGTTCGGCGGCAGTAAGAAAACCGGTCTTAGTTTAGGCAGGAATTTGCTTATTTCCTCTGTCCCCTGGACATCGATAACTAACAGGGGCTTGTGCCCGGCATTAACTACGTCTTGATAGGCCCTAACACTAATGCCAGAGATTCGGATATCGTGAATCAGTTTAGCTTCAATCATGCTCTGGCTATCCAGTAGCTTTAACATTTCCTCCTCTTTGACAAAATAATAATGCTTTCCGTGTATCTCATCCGGGCGCGGCTGGCGAGTCGTATGGGTGACAACCTGACGATAGTCGGTGGTATCCACGATATACTTTGTGGCCGCATTCTTGCCGGAAGCCGTAATACCTGCTATCACCAGCGGCGGATGCGTAGCCAGAATTTCTTGAGCCACCAGGGGCATTGTGTAGCTACGAATCTTTTCTAAAAGTCGGCTGTGTATTGATTGTTCGCCATTCATTGCCTCTCAGTTTATCAGAAACACCTTACCTCAATCTCGTTTCAGCATAACGGCGAAGGCCTCGGCCGGAATATCGACTCTGCCGAATCGTTTCATGCGTTCTTTGCCTTTTTTCTGTTTAGATAAGACCTTCTTTTTACGGGTTACGTCGCCGCCATACAAACCGATCGTCACGTCTTTGCGGTAGGCGCTGATGTCTTCACGGGCGATAAATTTTCCGCCAATCGCGGCCTGCAGGCTAACCCTGAACTGCTGACGTGGGATAACGTCTTTGAGCTTCTCTACGGTAGAACGGCCGATTTTTTCGGCTTCGGAACGATGGACTATGACACTTAGGGCATCTATCCTTTCGCCGGCTATATAAAAATCCAGTCGTACCAAATCTTCAGCCCGGTAATCTGCCAGCTCGTAATTAAACGAGCCGTAGCCGCTGGTTACACTTTTAAGCTGGTCATAAAAATCGGTAATAAGGTTTGCCAGTGGCGCTTCAAAATCTATGACAGTTAACCCTTGGGCAGACCCGGCCGTACTTGTAGATCGATTCTCTCCGAGTAGATAGTTAATCTTTTTGTGCCTCCCTCGAGCGCTCACAATCATCTTCAAAACAACACCTACAAATTCGGCTGGGCAAGCGATTTCGCCTTTTATCCACGGCTCACGGATCTCGACCACCAAACTCATATCGGGCAGCTCGGAAGCCGATTTTATATCTAACGAGTCGCCGTTTTGCAGTTGGACTTGGTAATTGGTTGAAGGGTTGGTGACGATTAGATCCAGATCGTACTCACGCCTTAGCCGCTCACGTACGATATCCATATGCAGCAGTCCCAAAAAGCCAAGACGCAGGCCAAACCCTAGGACCGGTGAGTTCTCGGCAGTGTATTGCAAAGAGGAATCACTCAACGATAGTTTCTCCACTGCATCCTTAAGCTCCTGATACTGTTCATTACTGGTCGGAAAAAGGCCGGCATATACAAAAGGATGGATATCCTTATAGCCAGGCAATGGTTTTTTGGCTGAATCGCTCGATAACGTTACTGTATCGCCTACTCGGCCGGCATGGGCACTTTTAAGATTGGTGACGATGTAGCCGATTTCGCCGGTTTCCAGGACCTGGTCCTGGAAAAGCTCAGGACTAAGCGAGCCGACCTCCAAGGCCGAGCTTTCGGTTCCGGTAGCCATCATTCTCAAACCGACGTTTTTGGCTATTCGGCCGTCCACGACCCGCACATACAAAATAACACCGCGGTAATCGTCGTAGTAGCTGTCAAAAATCAACGCTCTTGTCGGATCGGCCAATTTCCCCGATGGAGCCGGAATATCAGAAACAATGCGCTGTAGTACGGCATCGACGCCTTTGCCAGTCTTGGCACTGACCAGCAGTATGGTATTCTCGTTGCAACCCAGCAGTTCCATTACTTCTTGTTTTACGCGCGTAGTATCGGCTGCCGGCAAGTCAATTTTATTAAGCACCGGAATAATTTTGAGGTTAGCGGCCAGTGCCAGATAAATATTGGATAATGTTTGGGCTTGGACCCCTTGAGTAGCATCGACAACCAATATCGCACCTTCGACGGCCGCCAAACTGCGACTGACCTCGTAGCTAAAATCAACGTGGCCGGGAGTATCAATCAAGTTGAGTTCATACTCAACTTGATGGTAGTTAGTAGTTGGTAGCTGGTAGTTAGGGCTATTTCTTTTTCCATTTGCCATCTGCCGTCTACTGTCTACCGATGCGCGATAGCGCATCCTGACCGGAGCCAGTTTGATGGTAATGCCCCGCTCACGCTCCAGGTCCATCCGATCCAGCATCTGTTCGTGAAGCTGGCGCTTTTCGACAGTACCAGTCAGCTCCATCAATCTATCGGCCAATGTACTCTTGCCATGATCAATATGAGCAACTATGCAAAAGTTGCGGATATGTCTCTGAGTCATGAGTCCACATTATATCAAAGGAAAAACCTACGGTTTTTCCTCATAAGGCGGAGCCGTTAATAATAAATGATATTGACTATGATATCGCCATCAGCTGGCGCGCCGGTATTACTATCTGCAACACCAGTAGTGGCACTAACCCCGATACCCTTAGAAAAATAGATTCCAGACGTAAAGTTGACGTTAGCTCCGCCGCCGGCCGGCAAAGGTATAGTCATAAACGGCTTATCAAAGCCCGTCATAGGTGCTGAGGACTTGTTATATAGCTTAACGTAACGAATAGCCGAGGATGTATTGAACAAAAACCAACCATAGACCTGCCCGGGCGATGCCTTAATTCCTAAACCAGCAGCACCTAAATTGATATTCCTATAGACCGATAAGCCACCGCTAATAGCCGGGACTACTTTAGTCTTTTGGGAACCATCAGTTTGAGAAGTATGGACCAGTTGTAGAGATTGATCGGTGGCTATATTCTCAAAAGCATTACGTAGCGCCATATACTTCACTTATCATAGGCGGGATGCACGTAGCTAGTCAAGCGGTGGGGTTAATAACCTTGTGGTGGTCTTCGTCCCGGCGCTTTCTACGGCGGCCCATCAACAACAGCCAGAGCAACCAAGCAATAATAACGAGTAAGGCAAAAAATATTAACCAACCGTATTGCCCAATAAAGCTTAGGTCCATTGAACTGGTTGATAGGCAAGCTTCACCACCGTAGCTACAGGTTCCATAAGGACTCGCCTGAACAGATACGGACCCAAATATATCACCGACCATAGACACTGCGGCCATAACCTCCCGATCTATCGGTTTTATCAGGCGCCATAAGCCCGTTTAGATTTTTAAAAAAACCTACGACCCCAATAAGCCCAAGTATTGCTATGCCCGTAAACTTCAAAAAATCAGCTCGACTAATTTCGCGCTGCATCATAACATCTAACTCTTCTTTGTATTGGCCGACCATATTTTTTTATTTTGATTTTTGGTTTTTGCGGCTAAGCAATTTGATACTACGCTTTTATGGATATAAAAGCAATAGCATTTTCAACAAGCATAAGTGGGTTGCATTTATTTTTTTGTGTTACAATAATGTTATCTTTAAAACGGAGCCAAAATGAATATCGGCCTGCAAGAAATAATCATAATACTAGTAATACTAGGAGTGATATTTGGGATAGCCTGGGCGTTTAAGAGTAAGCGCTTTTCAAAGAAACCAAGCGGCTCAGACCAAGCTACTAAAGGCCAGAGTTAGACAAGTCATAAATTACAAAAGCCTTCCGGAATCTCGGCGGGCTTTTTTATTTTGCTTTTTAATCACTTCTTCCTCTGCCCGGCAACGTTATGACGCTTAATCTCTTCAGCGAAGGTAGTTAATTCCAGGTTCTCTATACGGTTATCGGCATTGTTGCCATTAATATGGTGGATAACCTCAGAGCGTCTAAGTTTTCTGTCAAGATGTTTTTCCATAACCAGCCGGTGCTCGAGTATCTTCTCCCGCCTGGAGAGCCATAATACAACGTAGCCATTCTTAGTAATTTCGCGGCCGCCCTTCCAGTTCGGGCTATCCTTACCGGTGGGCCAGCGAACGTTCTTGCGGACGATTAGCCGCTTCTGCTTCGGTGTGTAGCGCTTGAGCAGGTACTGTCTGACAGTCTCGCGGTTGGTACCGACTTGCTTGACTATCTCAGAGATCATGGAGCCAGCCTCAAATAGTTCATAGATTCGGTTG
>JBBDKW010000002.1:0-8551 GCA_040879175.1 Saccharimonadales bacterium (SeqCode) | reverse complement strand
CTCGGTACATGTATAATGGACGGATCATATTTGTCGATTATTCGAAGCAATAAGTCGTAATCTTGCGCGCCGTCACAGATTGAGCGTAAGCCATCTACTCCTCTCACCATTTTGGTTCTAATCAAATTGAGATGATTGATATAGTTGACGTTGCGTAGTAGGTCAGGCGACCAGTCTGGTTTGCAGTGAGGACCAAAGAAACTTTCGCTGCTATCGTTAACTTTATCTTCATCCGTGTAGACTAGATCGGCGGGTTTAGGTGATTGCAAGGCCTCAACTACAGAGTGTAGAGCGCATGGATGTAGAAGATCGTCGTGGTCAAGGAAGGCTACATACTCCCCGGCTGTTTCTTTTAGCCCAGCGTTTGTATTTTCAGATATTCCTTTGTTTCCAGAGATGGCTATTATTTTTATCCTAGTATCAATCTGGGCGCAGGCAACCGTTTGGCGACGTCTGTCAGATTTAGTGGATCCATTAACTAATAGGAGCTCCCAGTTGCCATAATGCTGATTGACCACTGAATAAACCATTTCAAGTAGATGTTCATGCCGCGTGTTAAAAACTGGAACAATTATGCTTATCAAGGGGGCATAGTTTATCTTTTTGTTTACAAAACAAAGATCTTTATTACTGCTTGCCCAAGCGTTATAGGCGCTATCGGGCATAACAGCTTTAAGTGCCTCATAATATTTCTTGAGTCTGGGGAGAAATGGTTTCACAAATTTGAAACCAAACTTTAAGAGCCTGTAAAGAATAGGGTGTCTGTCCGGTAACATTTAATAAACTCGGTTGCGTTTAATTTTATTCAATAGTCTAAAAATCTTGTACAAAAATGACTGCTTTATTAAGCCTAGCTCCTTTTCGAGGATTGAGACAGTATTCTCAAGATTCATAATATGTTCTTTGGTTAGCTTATTCACCCTCTCAAGCTCCCCGGCATGCATAGCCTCTTGCTTAGCGCTCCAAGGCTGGGAAACTGCCCCTACAGATCTAGGTGAAGGAAGTGGTCTATTCGAGCAAAGAAAGATAAAATAAACTGCTTCTTTAGGATTTGAATTTACTGTGAACATTGTTTTTATCTCTCTTACCCAATTTTTACTTAGTAAATCCTTGCTCAGAATCGAGTTATATAGCCATGTCGACTGAAAATAGGGTTTAATGTACTGAAACCTAGGTCTAAGTAACTTGGTGAATTCATCATAAGTAAAATGATGCTTGTGGAATGGATTGTCTTCAATATAAGTATCCTGGTTGGGAGTAGATATAATCAATATGCCTTCATCTCGTAGCACACGTTTCACTTCACTCAAGAATTTCCTGTAGTTGGCAACGTGTTCAATCGTTTCAAAACTGATCACAGCGTCAACCGAGTTGTCTCCTATCGGTATTTGTGTAGCATCGCCGACAAGAAACTTAACCTTTTTCGAACCATATTTTTTTGCAGCATAAGAAATCGTTTTTCCATCGGCATCTACGCCTATGACATTCTTTGCTTCTTCAGCCAGTATCGAGCTACCGTAACCCGAGCCGCAGGCGATGTCTAGTACAACTTTATCGACCACTAGTGCCTTAGCAGTCTCATAACGAGCTACGTGCTCACCATAGATCATTAGCTCCTTGTGATATTCAGGGACCATTCGTTCGCCGGTATCTTCGAGCTGCTCTTTGATCATTCTGGCTCTTTCTTGATTGAAATAGTGTGGGGTGGGTGAATACTTGAATAGGTATCGTCCCAACCCGAAACAGTGAAGCTAGTTAGACCTTCCCGCCAATCGAAAAACGCTGTTGCGTCTTCGTTGGCTACCGCCGGCGAAATTGAATACTTGCCATTGCCGAATATGTTTTGTATCTCATATCTAACAGATATCCTGTCTTTCTTATTTACTCTGCCGGTACTAATTCTTTCTGCCTTAGTGTTAGTCGCTAATACCTGCTCGCCATTCTGGTTTTTTATCACAATGCCAAACACAGGTTTTTCTACGTCCTTTCGGGCAGACATTGTTACTTCCAGCTTGATTGTTTCGTTCGGCAAAAATTTTCCAGCCCTTTTATTTAGTATGACAGCCGAAATAATTTCTATGTCGCGCGCCCCCCACCGTGAGGCGGCGCTGCTTTCGACACCCAAATTCTCAGACATTTTTTCTAAGGTAATCACGTTGTATTTCTGCAAAACATTGGGAGTCTCACCCAGGGTAATTAGTTTGCCGTCATCTATCAAAAGACAACGGTTACAGAAATTTTCTAAAGCGCTATGGTCATGAGATACGAAGACCACTGTTCGTTTACTTGCTTTTAACGTTCTGAAGTAGTCGTAGCATTTTTGCTGGAAGGCGGCGTCGCCGACAGCCAAAACTTCGTCAATAAGCAAAATGTCTGACTTGGCACGTATGGCGATGGAAAAGGCCAGCCGAACCTGCATGCCTGAGGAATAGTTTTTGAGTTTTTGGTCCATGAATTTCTCCAGCTCGGCAAATTCGACAATGTCTTTGTACATCGAGCGCATTTCTTTACGGGTAAAACCCAGCAGGGCGCCGTTTAGATAAACGTTTTCTCGGCCGGTAAGTTCCGGGTTAAAGCCAACCCCCAGTTCAATAAAGGGAGTCAACTTCCCATTGACTTGAATATTGCCTGAAGTGGGACTATAAATCCCAGCCAATAGTTTTAGTAGCGTACTCTTACCGCTGCCGTTACGGCCAACTATGCCGAAAAACTCACCTTTTTTAATCTCAAACGATATATCATTGAGCGCTTGTAGTCTTTCGTAAAAGCGCCGCCGATAAAAATTAACAAACAGCGATTTAACGGAGCTGTGCTTTTCGTGCGGCAGCTTGAAAATCTTACTGAGGTTCTCAACCTTTATTGCGACTTCTTCACTCATCTATACATTCTCCGCAAAATACTTGGCCTGTGACTTAAAGTAGAGTAGGCCGCCGGCAAAGACCAAAGTTATGACGATAAACGGTAAGAATCTATACCAGCCACCGTCGAATACTTGGAAAGCGGTCGTCGTTTCCTGGGTTATAGCCGAATATCTAGCGTCTTGGATAGCCTGGGCCATCGGGTTTAGCATTATAAACTTTTGTAGCGTCAGATTAGTAATAAGTGCTAGAGGGTATAAAATCGGGGTAAGATAGAAGCCGGCCTGTATTATAACTTCCCAGATATAGCTAATATCCCGGTACTTTACATATAAGGCTGATAGCAACAACGAAAGGCCAAAAGCAAAAACATATACTTCCAGTAAAATCAGCGGTAGCCAAACTATACTTCGGGTGAGCTCAACTTCATTAACTGCCGCGAATATTGCTACTACCAGCAAGTTCAAAAACGTGTTTATGAGCGCCGAGAGGCTGCTCGATAGGATGATTATCCAGCGCGGGATGCGAATTTTGCGAATCAGATCGCCGCGACTGACAATCGAAGTTAGGCTTTGGGTTGTCATTTCATGGAAAAAGTTCCAAATCACAATGCCCAAAAGTAGGTACACAGGGAAGTGTGGGAATCCTTGGCCGATTTTCAAAAACTGGACGAAGACCACATAGAGAATCAAGAAGAGTAGCAGTGGTCGTAAAAGAGACCAGGCATAGCCTAAAACCGAGCCTTGATAGCGCAACTTGAAATCCGTCCGCACCAATTCCGCCAGCAGCGCGCGGTTCTTCTTAGAAAAATACTGACCTATCATGTACCAGTTTATAGTTTACAGGTTACAGGTTACAGGTTAAAGACTGTATTACAGATTAAATTCAGAAGTCTGAGTTAATGTATTTAACAAAAGATTGGTTAATTTCTCTTATATCGCTAACTATTTTGTCAAAATCATTATCCTTGGCCTTAAAAGTTAAATAGAAGGCTTTACTGGATTGAGGATGAGGTATTATGACCATTAGATATTCATAGCCTTCTCGCTTATACCGAATCTCCACAGACTGATGACCATCAACTTTGGTAATTTCTTTACTGACCAATGAAAATCCCTGAATTTCTCTGCTAAGCGATTGCACTGCTTCGTCGGGAAGTGTCTTAATATCAAAATCAGCCTCAAACTTGATTGCAACAGCCCTGATAATAGTTGTGGCATCAGGGCTGTGACGAGAAGCCTTGGAGATGACATCGGCTTGACTCTCAGCTGCACTGATAGTCTTCTCCTCTTGCCAATCTTTGGGATAAGTAATGCGGCCGTAGGCAGGAGCTGTAACATTTTTTTCAACTCGTGGGCCGGGGGAACTAGCCTTATCGGCTAAGCTATAGCCGGTAAAACCTGCAGCTAGAGCCGCTACAATAACCAGCCCGACAATTTGAAAACCTCTTAATTTTCTTAACCAATCCATTCCAAAAAGTATAGTTTAGCTGCTTAAATTAAGCAAAAAGGTTATCTTACCTAGTTAGTTTTAGTGACGAAAAGAAAATTGTGAAGTCTTTGTAGTAGCGTTGATTATCAGCGGCAAGACTTTGGCAATAGGCAATTACCTGAAAAGCTTTCCCTAAAGCAATTATTTCGACCCTTCTAATAGAGTCAGTGCCTTCAGTGTAGGCTATCTCTAGTAATAGTCCTTGAGCTTCCCCAAATTTCACTGGATTGAGAGCGGTCGATTCGTTAAGCAGCTTAGCATCTAGATGAACTTTTTTAACTTCAACGAGGATACCGTCACGCAACACCTTGGAGCTCACGGATCCACGGCCACCCAATCTGCTCTGAGAGACAATGCACAGAGCTTTTGGGTCGCTTGCAGATCGAAAGCCATAAGAAAAGCCAGGGTTCATCGCCGCCAGCTCTTCTTCTGGAATTGGTTCGAAATTTTTGCTCATGTTAAAAGAAAGGCCGGTTGAACTATCAGAAACGGTATTAAAATTAGCCGGCTTGGTGATAGGTTTTGTGCGATCAATGTTAAAGAAAATTAACCATAAAGCCAAACCAATGGCTACTAAGGCTATTAAATACAGAAGATATCTTCTATTACTGTCATTCCTGACCAATCTTCTCATGAATGTCATTATAAATCGGAATTTACAGTTAAACAAAACAGCCCCAACCAGGGGCTGTTTTGTGACTTTTGTTTTACCTCAGGATAGACTAGGTTTGATTACCAACGACCGTCCAAGTAGGAGTTACCGCTGTACAAATATACAACTTAGCATCCGTAGTGTTTAGGAAGAGGCTTCCTAATACACAGGCTGCTGTTGGGTTAGTTGTACCAGATGAAATCGTAGCGCCTGATGCCAGCCGGATGTCGGCTACGCCATAGTCGACAGCCGATGGAGCACCGTAGTCAGTCGTTGCTGCGTGAGACAAGTCCAAACCGTAGTCAAACTTACTGGCAGCAGTCGAGTTGAAGTACTGGACTCCGTAAGCCGCGGTAGGCGTGAGAGTACCGGTGTCGCCACCAAGTACAGCCATTACGGCGGCGTCGGCGACATCAGTTCCTGCTTCACCTACTAGACCGGCTTTAGCCCCAGTCAAAGCATCGGAAGTAGTAACGTTGTACGAACCGATTACACCGGCGTGGTATGCCGATGTGGCGTTGGTCAGAGCATCGCCAAGGAAGTTACCCATTATGCCAGCGTGGTAGGTGCTAATGCCACCAGCGGCACCCTCATAGGTTAAGTCACCAGCTAGGTTCTGGAAAGAACCGGTTGCACCAGTTGCTCGGGTGACTGCTGACTCAACTTGGATATCAGCCGCCAGGTCGACTGTTTGGACACTGCCGTCAGAAATCGCGCGGGTCCCTACCGCTCCGGTTCCTAAGTCGTGACCTCCGATTGAGAAGTCAGAAATCGCGCGGGTCCCTACAGCCCCCGTCTGTAAGTCACGTCCTTCGATCGTATACTCGGCAATCTTAGCACTGGTTACAGCGTTATCGGCTAGCCAACCGGTAGTGACATGCGTAGCAAAGGCCGGAACTGCCGCAAAGACGGCAAAGCCTGTCATAGCCAGTACGAAACTAGCCCAGGCAACCATAATTTTTTTGCTTCTACTCATAGAAGTTTTCCTTTCCTTATAAATTGATTAGTAATCGTTAGCCTTTGGATTTTCACCGACCCAAGCTACTTTAAGCTTATGCTTCTAATTTAGTTATTTGTTCTAAGGCTGTCAATCTTGTATTCGCTCTGGATTATGATCTTTTATGCAGTATTATAGGAAACGGATGTACAGGGCAAGTGTGGTTGTGCCGAATTGGAATGGCGAGAAGGATTTACCCGCTTGTTTGGATTCGTTGCTCGCTCAGACTCTTAAAGCCCGGATAATCGTAGTTGATAATGGCTCGGTAGATGGCTCGGTAGAGCTTGTACGAAGTAAATACCCGCAAGTCGAGCTTGTGGCCTTGCCAAAAAATAAAGGTTTTGCCGGCGGCGTCAACGTGGGAATAAGGCGGGTGATAGAATTAGGGAGCAAATACGTAGCTCTTTTAAACAATGACGCGGTAGCCGATAAAGATTGGCTGAAACACCTGGTGAACTTTTTAGATAACAACCATAAAGCCGGTATCGCCACCAGCAAAATTATGAATGGAGAGAAGAAGCTGCTGGACAGTACCGGTGATACTTATACAATCTGGGGTCTTCCATATCCTCGCGGAAGGGGAGAGCCCGTCAGCGATAAATATGATAAGGATATATGGGTCTTTGGTGCTTCGGGCGGCGCCAGCTTATATCGAGTAAAAATGCTAGAAGAAGTCGGGCTGTTTGATGAAGATTTTTTTGCCTACTACGAAGACGTTGATTTAAGCTTCCGAGCCCAGTTAGCCGGCTGGAAAGTGGCTTATGTGCCCAAGGCAGTTGTTTATCATCAAATCGGCGCCACTAGCTCTAGAGTCAAAAATTTTACTACTTATCAAACGATTAAAAATTTGCCCTGGTTGTTTTGGAAAAACGTACCACCTGGCCGGATTTTTTTGAAAATAATGTTCAGGTTTGAGATAGCCTATACATCATTTATCGCCAAAGCGATTGCTCGCGGGCAAATTTGGCCAGTTGTTAAAGGTTTATCGGTATATACCATTTTATGGCCTAAAAAATTCTGGCAACGGCTCCGAATCCAAAAAAATAAGAAAGTTTCAAACGATTACATTCTCAGTATTATCACGCACGACTTACCACCGAATGCCCACAATCTGCGCAAACTACGCGGTTTCTGGTGGAAGTTAAGGGGCAAAAATGCCTAAGCAAAAGTTGAGCGCCTCATTCCGAGACCCTAGCGGGTTCGTTTTTCGTGACAAAAATGGAACCTTATTACGCTACGTGTCAAAATCTTACCAGAGAGAGTTCGATTTTTTGCATTCATCCGGTCTTATAGATGAACTTTGGTCAAAAGGGCTTTTAGTTAAGCACCAAGATTACACCAAACAATACGGGCTGCCAGATAAAGACTGCTTCAAAATTATCAAGCCACAGGAAATTGAGTTTATTTCATACCCGTACGAGTGGTCCTTTTCGCAACTTAAAGATGTCGCCTTAGCCACCTTAAAAATTCAAAAAATCGCGCTGCAGCACGGCATGGTTCTAAAAGACGCCAGCGCCTACAACATCCAGTTTGTAAACGGCCTGCCAAGGCTGATTGATACATTATCTTTTGAACGATATCAACCGAATGAACCATGGGTTGCCTACCGCCAATTTTGCCAACACTTTCTGGCGCCGCTGGCGCTGGCTGTCTATGTTGACATCCGCTTGCTTAAGCTGCTACGGGAATACATCGACGGCATACCGCTTGATCTAGCCTCATCGCTTTTACCCGCTAAAACCAAGTTCAAACCGCAGTTGTCTATGCACATACATCTTCATGCCCGCTCGCAACGCAAATACGCCGACTCGCGAAAGTTTAAAAAACCAAAAGTCAGTTTGCGCTCTCTACAAAATCTGGTTCATAGCTTAGAGGCGGTTATCGATTCTCTTAA
This sequence comes from Saccharimonadales bacterium (SeqCode), assembly GCA_040879175.1. Taxonomy (GTDB): domain Bacteria; phylum Patescibacteriota; class Saccharimonadia; order Saccharimonadales; family UBA10212; genus 2-01-FULL-49-22. The sequence continues at coordinate 659 of JBBDKW010000002.1, read as the reverse complement.
ATGGAAGCCGGCCAATACCGAGTGGGGTGATTACTACAGTTTTACTAACTACGACGACGAAGCCTTTAAAGCCAAAGCCGCAATCGTTAGCAAAATGATAAAACGCGTCAAACCGGCCAACGTTTGGGACTTGGGAGCAAACACCGGCGAGTTCAGCCGGCTGGCCAGCCAACAGGGGGTTTTTACGGTCGCCGCAGACGTTGACCCGGTAGCGGTTGAAAAAAACTACCTCCAAGTTAAGCGGCAAAAAGAGACCTCAATCTTGCCACTCTTGATGGATTTGACGTCACCTAGCCCGGATTTAGGTTGGGCTAATCAGGAACGTGAGTCATTGGCTAAGCGCGGGCCGACTGATCTAATTATGGCTCTGGCCTTAATCCACCACTTGGCTATATCCAACAATGTGCCGCTTGTAGAAGTGGCGGGTTACCTTTCTCGTCTGGGGAAGTACCTGATAATTGAGTTTGTACCTAAAGAGGATTCGCAAGTCCAGAAATTACTGGTAAGCCGCAAGGATATTTTCGACAACTACAACCAGGCCGGGTTTGAGGCGGCTTTTGGCCAACATTACGATTTAGTAGAAGCCGCCAAGGTAAAAAATTCCAAGCGCACGATTTATTTATTTAAGGCAAAATAGCTTAGATGGTAAAAATAGTTAT
>JBBDKW010000001.1:0-51440 GCA_040879175.1 Saccharimonadales bacterium (SeqCode) | reverse complement strand
GAAATAACCGAAACCACCAATTTCTTTGACGGCGTAAATATGGACGGTCGCCAAAGCCAAAGTCGCCATTGCCAAAGTGGAATTTAAGTCGGTAGTCCAGGCACGAAACAACTGAGTTCCGTTGTACGTAATAGTACCCACACCGGGTAGTAGGCCGCTGAGGTTACAGGCCAGTATAAATACAAAAAGAGTAATTAACAGAGGAAAATGCCGGAGTGCACGCTTACGGTCGCTGCCAAATGTCTCGATAATCATACTCATCACCAACTCAGTAAAACTTTCGAACCAGTAAGCTATTCGATTTTTCGGCCAGAGTTGGCTGATCCGAGCCACAATACCAAATAATCCTAATACAAGAACGGCCATTAGGATGCCGAAGAGCATACTATTGGTAAAAGGCAAAGGTCCAAAGTCAAATAATTTCTCGGCTGCCAGAGCCTCGGTTGCGAAAGGCATACTTAGCATAGTGCACCCCAACTAAAATTTTTCCCCAAACGCATTCGCAGTTATTGTAGCAGCTTTACCTCTTTACCTTCAACCGGCTGATACATCAAGGTATTTGAGGTACAATGAGCTTATGTTTTTTGAGTTCTTCAAGTGGTGGTATGGTTACGGTTGGCTTGAAGCTTGGAACGGCGTCCCCCGATCAGTCAAAAAAGTCAGTCTAGAATTTTCGATTCCGGTCCTGCTCAGGAACTTATTTTCGCCTTGGAAACAAATCATCTCAATCCCCGGTAGGTCGATTGACGAGAGGTTTAGAGCGGCGCTCGACAATCTTATTTCACGGACCATCGGCTTCTTTGTACGTTTTCTAACTCTAATTACCGCTGTAGTGGCTATAAGTGCAAGTGCTGTTTTTGGCCTAATCGCCGCCTTAGCCTGGCCGCTGCTGCCAATCGCAGCAATCTACTTTCTAATCAGGGTTTTCACGGGCTGATTATGGAACTTGAGCTTAACAGTTTGCGGGTGCGCCAAGCAAGATTAGCCTCTTTGATTGGACGTACCGGTGGCCTTTGGCTGCTGGTTGCCGCCGCTGCTTTGGCGGTAGCCGGAATTGCACTTCTGATCGCCTCAGACTCCAAGAATTTAGCCTTCGGCAGCTTGTCTGCTTCATCATTCGCCGCCGTAATCGGATTGTGGTACCGGCGCGATTTATCGAAACTCCCGCCGAACACACCGGCACGTTCGCTTGATGACATCCTTGAGCCAAGGTTGCTGGCCCGTTTCCACAAAGGTGCGTCGGTGACACCCCGCAAGGCCTGGCTAACAGCCAGTTCGGAGTGGCAGGGCAAGTTCATTATTAATCACTTATTGCTGTCGCCGGAACAGGTTTCTCAGTCTTTAAGTGATGTAGCGGCCGAAATGGGGGCTATCTGGCGCCGCGCCCAGGAGTTAATGGATCAACAAAACAGCTCCGAGCTGCACGCCGGGATATTGGCTACATCTCTCTTAACCAACTCCCAGTCTGCAAAAGACTTGTTGGCAAAGTCGAACCTCAAAACCGAAGACGTTCTGGAAGCTTCAAAGTGGCTAGGACGCCTTAGCCGTTCACTAGATGAACCGAGACCTTACTATGGTGGTATCGGCCGCGACTGGGCATCAGGTTTTACTCCTATGCTCGACCGATTCGGCCATAATATCAGTGCCGCCGTCGAAGCTGGGCGGGGCCATTTCCACAGCTTGGCGCACGGCGATGTTCTTGACAGCATAGTTCATTCTTTGAGCCAACCACAGGGTAATGCCGCACTGGTAGGGCCGGCAGGTACCGGTAAGACCTCGTTAGTGTACGCGCTGGCCGAGCGATTGCTATCTGGCCGGGACAAAGAACTACAGTACTACCAGATAGTCAGCCTTGATGCTTCGGCTGTTTTGTCGGCGACCGGCGACAAACTTGAAAAAATTATGCTCAGCTTGTTCAACGAGGCTGTCCATGCTCGTAATATCATCATTTTCTTGGACGAGGCTGAGCTGTTCTTTGGCAAGGGCGCCGGCGCCTTTGACATCAGCCAGATCCTGCTGCCTCTTTTGCAAAACCAGTCAGTCAGAGTGGTGGCCGCCTTTACTCCCGAATATTGGCAAAAGCTTAAATCGTCTCACGAATCGCTGGCAGCTCATATGGCGCCGGTGATCATCAAAGAGCCTGACCAGGCCATCACAATGCAAATCCTTGAAGACACGGCTTTAACGATTGAGGTCCAAAACCATATTACTGTTACATATCAGGCGGTGCGTGAGGCCTACCGTTTGAGCGACCAGTATATACAGGACCAGGCTTATCCGGGGAAGGCTATCAATCTGCTTCAGCAAGCCATCCCCTATGCACAGAATAAAATTATAATGGCCGAATCCGTGCAGACGGCGGTTGAAATTACCCGCGGCGTAAAAGTTTCCAAGGCTCAAGCGCCCGAAGCCGACGTCCTGCTTCATCTGGAAGAACGCATTCACAGCCGGATGATTAATCAAGAAAGAGCGGTTCAGGTAGTATCAGCCGCGCTGCGCCGCGGCCGGGCCGGCGTGGCTGACCCTAAACGACCAGTTGGTAGCTTTCTGTTTATGGGTCCGACCGGTGTCGGTAAAACCGAGTTGGCACGCTCGCTGGCGGCCGTCTATTTCGGTGATGAACGTCGAATGATTCGTCTGGATATGACCGAGTACCACCAGGCTGAAGATGCCGAGCGACTATTGGAGACCGGCGGTCCAACCAACAAAAGCTTAATTTTACAGATTCGTGAGCAACCATTTTCGGTCGTGCTTCTGGATGAAGTCGAAAAAGCCAGCCACGGCGTGCTTAACCTGCTGCTCCAACTATTGGATGAGGGGCAGCTGACCGATAGAACCGGCCGGCCGGCATCGTTCCGCAATGCTATTATCATCTCTACGTCGAACGCTGGCTCGGCCGAAATTGCCCAAAAGGTAGCTGGCGGTGACACACTTGAATCATTTGAGCGGCCGCTGATTGATAAATTGATAGCCATCGGGGTATTCCGCGCCGAACTAATAAATCGCTTCGATAGCATCGTTTTGTTCAGACCACTTAATCAAGCCGAATTATCACAAGTTGCCAAGCTCATGCTGGCCAACGTCAATCAAACTTTGGCCAAACAAAATGTATCGGTCCGACTGACAGATGCGGCTCTGATCAAATTAACACAAGCCGGTTATGACCCGGAGTTCGGCGCCCGGCCGATGCGCCGTGCGATAGCCGATGCCGTAGAAGACGCTGTGGCAAGTAAAATCCTGCGTGGCGAGGCCCAACCTGGAAGCACTATCAGTCTCGATGTTAATGACTTGGATCCCATTGAGAGCCAGCGCTCACACTAAATTAATTTTTTAAGAAATAGTCTCTATACTACTGGTATGGATAGGGAAGAATTGCCACCAACTATTCTTGTGGTGTTTGGTATAACCGGCGATTTGTCGCAGCGCTATCTATTACCGGCTCTGGCGGAAGTTTGTAAGAGCGCAAATCTTCCTAAAGACTTCAAAGTTTTGGGCGTATCTAGGCGTGATGTGTCTGTGGCCGATGTTTTGGGTGGCAACAAAAAAACGCTCGGTAAGTTCACAGAGCTCTTTCAGATGAGTCTGGACGATGCAGGCGGTTACAGCGTCTTAAAGAAAAAATTATCGATCATTAGCCGCCAAATGGACGGTCGGCCGCAAGTAATTTTTTATTTATCGGTGCCACCGGCCGCCGTTCTGCCGATTGTCCGCCATCTTGGCCAGGCTGGTTTGAACCACGCCAGGCACAAACTTCTTTTGGAAAAGCCTTTCGGTTTTGATTTGGAATCGGCCCGTGAGCTTATCGCTCAGACAGCCAAGTATTTCCCTGAAAACCAGATATATCGGATAGACCATTATCTGGCCAAAGAAATGGTACAGAATATCGTAACTTTTTTGGGTAGTAACGCTTTGTTCCGCGATGTCTGGAGCAGCCGATTCATTGAGAAAATCGATATCATAGTGGCCGAAAAGATCGATATCGAAGGTCGCGCGTTGTTCTATGAATCAACCGGCGCGCTGCGCGACATAATCCAGAGCCATTTGCTGCAGCTGGCGGCCCTGACGCTCATGGAGCCCTGCACGGGCGTGTTCGATTACGCAGAACTGCCCGGCCGGCGGCTAATTGCCCTTAATGCCTTGAAAGTCGATATGGAAGAACCTGTAATCAGGGCGCAGTACGAAGACTACCGACGGGAAGTTAAAAATCCGGATTCCGCCACCGAAACATTCGTCGGTCTGACGCTAGAATCGGAAGACCCGCGTTGGCAGGGAGTACCCATTCTTCTGGCTTCCGGCAAAAACCTCAACGACAAACTTACCGAGATAAGAGTTTACTTTAAAAAGAAAGAAAATTCGGAAGCCAACCGTTTGGCGCTGCGCATCCAACCCAAAGAAGGCATTGAGCTTGATCTATGGGTTAAAGAGCCGGGTTACGAGCGGCGCTTGCAACAGAAACATTTAGCTTTTAACTACGAGCAACACTACGAGCGCCTACCGGATGCTTACGAGAGGGTATTACTCGACGCCATACGCGGCAGCCAGAGCCTGTTTGCCAGCAGCGGCGAAGTACTAGAGAGCTGGAGAATCCTGGAGCCAATTCAACAAAAGTGGAGCATGGATAACCGCGACTTACAATTTTATCAACCGGGCAGGACCATAGAAGAAGTTCTTAAACTGGTATAATGTAACCCCATGGCGAGGCCCATCATACAGGCCGAAGACGTCTATAAGAGCTTCGGTAAGATTAAAGCTGTCGATCACATCAACTTCGAGATCTATCCCGGAGAAATTTTTGCTTTTTTGGGCCCGAACGGTGCCGGCAAAAGTACGACCATTAAAATGCTGACCACCATGCTGCGACCAACAAGCGGCAAGTTATTACTGGCCGGATACGATGTAACCAAAGAGCAAGCAAAAGTGCGTCAATCTCTTGGCATTGTTTTTCAAGACCCGAGCCTAGATGAGGAGCTGACCGCTAAAGAGAATATGGAGCTGCACGCAGCTCTGTACCACGTGCCCAGATCCGAGCAGGATAAACGAATTACAGAACTTCTCAAACTGGTCGGCTTGTACGAACGGCGCGACAGTTACATCAAAACCTTCTCAGGCGGCATGCGTCGCCGGCTGGAAATCGCCCGCGGCCTGCTTCATCATCCCAAAGTGCTGTTTTTAGACGAGCCGACTTTGGGGCTTGATACCCAAACCAGAAATGTCTTATGGGACTATGTTAAAAAGCTGTCCAAGCATGAGGGAATGACGATTTTTTTCACCACCCATTACCTCGATGAAGCCGAAGAAGTCGCTGAACGTATAGCCATAATTGACCACGGCAAAATTGTCGCTACCGGTACGGCGAAAGGGCTGGCTAAGCTGACCAAGACTAAAAACCTGGAGCAGGCTTATCTGAAGTTAACCGGCGAGACTATCCGCGACGAAACTAGCGATGCATACGACGGGCTGAATATGAAAAGCGCCATGCGAATCAGGAGTCTAAGAGGCTAATATGCATGTATTAACGGTTTTATGGCTTCGGCAAATGCGGCGTTATTTCCGCAGCCGCTCACGCATCATCGGCTCCATCGGCCAGCCTTTGCTTTTCCTACTGGCACTAGGTTACGGGTTGGGTGCTGTCTTTGAACGGGCGGGGCAAGGTGATTATCTACAGTTTCTGGTACCCGGAATCATTATGCAGACAATTCTGTTTTCTTCGATTTTCTGGGGAGCGATTATTATTTTTGACCGGCGGTTCGGCTTTTTATCTGAGCTTTTGGTAGCGCCTGTTTCCCGGCTGAGAATTTTACTTGGTAGCGCATTGGGTGGTGCCACAATTACGCTCATCCAAGCTTGTCTGGTATTCGTTATCGCCATTGCCCTTGGGTTTCGGCCGGAGAACTGGGTAGCCGTTCCTATAGCAATCGGAATAATGGCTACTATGTCGCTGGCACTGGCTCATTTTGGTGCTGGCTTGGCCTCGGCGGTCGAAGACTTTCAGGGCTTTCAGGCCATTAATAGCTTCGTGATGTTCCCGCTATTCTTCCTGTCCAACGCTCTTTACCCGTTGACCAATGCACCCGATGTACTTCGAATAATCGCCTCAGTTAATCCGCTGTCTTACGCTGTTGACGGCCTGCGATATATTTTGCTCGGAGAAAGCCACTTTTCAATAGCGTTGGACATGACAATACTGCTTATAACGCTAGTACTTGCCACAACTTTTGCCGTCAACCGCTTCAACAAAATTCAGGTATAAAAGATGAAGAAGACGTTACTGATTGTTATGGTGGTGGCGGTACTGGGCGGGTTAGGTGGATATATGTTGATACAGAACGATTCCAATGAATCAGCTGCCCAAACCGAAAGCCAAAATCAGACACGGGATCGATCCACCCTGGCAAGTGACTATCCCGACGGGATATACACGAGCGATGTTGCTGAAACCCTATATGGCGATGTTCAAATATCTATTGCGATAACGAGCGGTAAAATCAGTGACGTGCAATATCTAAAGATGCCGGATAAAGACGACGGCCGCAGCCGCCAATTGACCGCAATGTCCAAACCACTCCTTAAAGCCACAACCTTGGATAAACAGAGCGACCAAATCGATTTTGTAACCGGTGCCACTAGTACCAGCTATGGCTATCAAGAGTCCTTGCAGTCAGCACTCGACAAGGCTTTTGAAGCAATTAGATCCTAGCTTATGAGAAGAACGGTCCAAATTATGGGCATGGCCGTGACCATAGAAGTGCCTGGGCTCAAAAAAGAACCTGTTATAAAAACGGCATTTGCCAGGCTACGTGCAATTGATAAGCAATTCAGTCCTTACAAGAAAAACAGTGAGCTTTCTAAATATAACCGCGGTGAACTGACTGAACTGACCTTGAGCCCAGAGATGAAATTTATACTTCACGCTTGCCGGAGAGCCGAAGAAAAGACCGACGGCTATTTTTCGGCCTGGTACGGCGGTGATTTTGATCCAAACGGCTACGTTAAAGGCTGGGCAATAGCCGAAGCAGGGAAGGTTATCGAAGAATATGGACACAAAACATACTGCATCTATGCCGGCGGCGACATTCTGGCCCGAAGCGCTGGAAAGAAGATTTGGAAGATCGGAATACAAAACCCCAAAAATAAATCAAAGATTTTGGGTAAAATTAACGGCGACAATTTTGCCGTAGCTACCAGCGGAACTTACGAACGAGGTACTCATATCACTAATCCTAAAACCGGCGAGCCGGCTAAGGAATTGCTCAGCCTGACTGTAATTGGGCCAGACATTATAAAAGCTGACATTTTGTCCACCGCCGGGTTTGCTATGGGCGAAAAGGGGATAAGCTTTATCAACCGGCAAGAAGGATACACAGCTCTAACCGTATCCCGGGAAGTAGTCAGTAATAATATTTCGGCGCGGTAAGCCCATTCTGAGGAGCTTCTGCCGCATAGTAGTGACAAAGCCATACGGGCCGGAAATATAGAAGACTCGCTGCCTGTAATCCGGAAACGAGGCCTTAATCATTTTGGAATCTATTTGGCCTTTAAATCCGAGCCAATCTTTCGGTGTTTCGCCGCTGACGGCGTAATGGGTCGTTACTCCTGCCTGCAGCGACTGTTTGAATAAATCGCTAAAAGCAAATTCCTCAGCGTTGTTAGCTGAGTACAACAGCACAATATCGCGCTTCTGTTTGGTATCAACGAGGTATTTAATAATGCTACGAAAAGGCGTTACGCCAATACCCCCGGCTATAAAAGCCAGCCTTTGTCCGCTATCTTTTGGTAGCCCAAAAGAGCCTTCAAGCTGATAAGCTAGCATTTTATCGCCCTCTTTTAGCTCATCTAGCCCGGCTTTAAAACTGCTGCGCGGCGTAGGCTCTTTGATAGTAAACATCAACTTGTCTTCAGTCGGTGATGACGAAACGGTAAAGTAACGGCGGTTACCGCGGGTATCGGCCTTTACCATCGGCAGCGTCCATTCCATATATTGTCCGGCATTAAATCGCAAATTTCTCTTGCCGCTAAAGACATAGCTATAGATGTCTTTAGCTTCTTTTTTCTTTTGTTTTAAAGACAACTCCAAGCGGCGGTTAGGCGCCATTATGAAAGCTAATGCATTGCCAACCAGTAAAGCTTCTTCCGGTGCAAAGCCCAGATCTGTAACTGAATATAGAACACCGACAACAGCCGCATAAGCTAACATTTGCGGCAGCCTGTGCGGTGAAGTTGATGGCTCGGTGAGCATTATGTAAGCAAAGAATAATACTGGCGTGGCGGTTAAGCCAATCCAGATAATGTTAAGCAAATCGCCGGGCTGGTCTTTGGTAAAGATGTTAATTACCAAATAACTGAGGTAGATTGTCATAAATAGGCTAACCATCCAGTAGCGTTTCATTTTCTTTAAAATCAACTGGCCAGCAATAAAAACTAATGGCACCAGTATGGTTGTGCCGACCCACCAGGCCGGAAAGTAGTCAAAAAATATTCCAACCGTGAAAGCGCCAAATGCCGCCGGATTAAATATGTGCCGTTTACCGTGTACCAAAAAGTATTTAGATAGCATCGCCACACTACCAGCGGTCGCCAAAATCAGATAGTCATTGAAATCTTGAGCAGGCAATAGAATTAGAGCCAATATCAGAGCCGAAATATAATCGGATTCTTTATTGCGCGGTACATTGCGCCACTTTGAGACGGCGAAGTTAACAGAGATACAAACAACCATCAGCCAGGTTGTTGAGCCTAAAATTTCGTACCACTCAAAAGCCACTTCACCGATAAAGCCGGCAAAGACCGCCCAGCTTACAAAAGCCAGCAGCGAATACAGAACCAGTCGATATGACGTTAGGCGGTCTAAAAATCTGTCAACAAAATCAAGAGCCAATTGGCCTTGGAGGCTTATATTGTTTACGGACGTGCGCATACCGGACAGGTTTCTACACTTGAATTACCGGCCACCCAATGCTTATATGCCGGCCACCAAGGTTGAAGATCGTGATAAGCAATCAAATCGGCTGTTTCCCGCAATAGCCAGCCTAGCCGGCCATAAATATGTAGGTTGCTCCACTGTACTGCGGCCCAGCGCGGGCCGGCTGGTGTAACATAAATCGGTCTGTGCGGTTTGTAAGGTAGCGGTCGCTCGCCGCTTGCCAACCTTCGGAGATTGCCGGTGATGAAAATTGCATCATGCAGGGCGGTTTGAGCCATGCCCGAATACGGCGTATCGGCGTTATCACCAATCACATAGATGTCCTCTTCGGCCTGAAGCAACTCGTTAACCATAACTTTGCCGTGTTCGCTCATCCTGAATTTGTTAACCACCAGAAATGGGTGGTTGGTAACTCCGGCTGTCCAGATAACTGTTTGGCTTTGGATGGGGTGACCGCTGAGCATCAATTTGTCAGCCGTTTCAGCTTCAACCCTTTGGTTTAAATGAAGATCTACCCCAAGTCGGCGCAGCCTTCTTTGGACTACCAGAGAATAGCTCCTAGGCATATGAGGCATCAGGCGTGATTCGGCTTCGACCAAGTCAACGTGGACGGCTTTTTGAGGCACTCCGTGTTTTTTCATAATATGTCGTAAATAAGATGGCAAGACTCCGGCAAGCTCGACACCGGTTGCCCCGCCACCGATTACCACATAGTTAAGGTCAGGTTTGCGCTCATCGGCAACCAGCTGGTGTAAGTGGTTACGAAGCTCCTGGGCATCCTCGAGAGTCTTAATACCATATGAATATTTTTTGAGGCCTTTGATGCCAAAATAGTTCGTCACTACCCCCAAAGCCACAACTAGAATATCGTAGGGATAACTTTTGCCAGATGCGCATTCTAGCTTTCGGGCTTCGCGGTCCAGTTTTTTAGCGCGGTCATTAATTACCTTTACGTGCTTATCGGCAAAAATTTCAGATAGTGGGATAGAAGATGCCAATGGGTTGCCGCCGGTGGCGGCATGGTAAAGGGCGGGGTAATAGCGGAAGTTCATCTGGTCCGAGATGAGGGTGACCGAAAAGTTAGGATTATCAGCCAGCTCCAAAGCGGTCTTGACTCCGCCGAAGCCGCCGCCAAGAATTAGGAGCTTTGTTTTTTCGTCGTTCATTTAGCGTTAGTATAATTTGCTTTTGACTGGGAGCGCAACTGCCCTATAATGAATCCCAAGCTCAAAAATTGGGTGGAGGCTATTATCGTTATAAACTTAAGGAGGCAGTGTGGTTCGACGTATTGCAAAACACTCCGAAAATAAATGGGTCATATTAGCGCTCTTGGCCGTGGCGCAGTTTATGGTGGTTTTGGATATCGCAATCGTTAACGTGGCACTACCTTCGATTTCACGCGACCTGCAATTTGCCGGCAACGACCTACAGTGGGTTATAACAGCCTATACTTTAACGTTCGGGGGCTTCTTGTTGCTCGGAGGGCGAGCCGCCGATTTGTACGGCCGTAAACTGATTTTTACCAGCGGCGTGGTCTTATTTACCATATTCTCGCTACTCTGCGGTTTAGCCCAGACCGATACCCAACTCATTATGGCCCGGGCGGCTCAAGGTCTGGCCGGAGCAATCATGTCTCCGGCGGCTCTATCAATCGTTCTGGCCGAATTCAAAGAAGGTAAGGAGCGCAATACCGCCATGGGTGTCTGGGCGGCGGTGGCTTCTGGCGGCGCGGCCGCCGGCGTGTTACTAGGCGGTGTACTTACGCAGTACTTGGATTGGCGCTGGAACTTCTTCGTAAACGTTCCAGTCGGGGTACTCGTAGTCTTTACGGCATTTTACTTACTGCCAAAACATATTGGCGAGGAGCATAAGAAACTGAAGCTAGACTTGCCGGGTGCTGCTTTGGCTACCGCTGGTCTGATGTCTTTGGTCTACGGTTTATCGAGGGCGCCATCTCAGGGCTGGGATTCGATAATGGTGTGGGGCTTCATTGCCGCTGGAATAGCACTGCTTGCCGGATTTATCATAAATGAAAAAGTGGTTAAACAGCCGCTGATGCCGCTGGAGATTTTCAAAATTAGGAATGTCCTAGGAGGCAACTTGGCTTTTGTGGTGATTGCCTGCACGCTGTTCTCAATGTTTTTCTTTCTAACACTCTACATTCAGACAGTTCTGAATTATTCACCAGTCAAAACCGGATTCAGCTTCTTGCCGGTAACCTTCATAGTCGCAATTGTATCGGGTATAGTGGCTAACTTGGTGGCTAAAATAGGTTATAAGCCACCATTGAACCTCGGACCGATAATGATAGCCATCGGTCTATTTGTAATTAGTTGGACAATGGAAGTTGGCGGAGATTACTGGCGCAACGTCTTTCCTGGGTTGGCAATCTTTGCAGCCGGCATGGGATTGACGTTTGTTTCAGGTACGCTGGCGGCCACTTCCGGCGTGCCTAAACATTTTGCCGGTTTGGCCTCGGGTGTTCTGAATACCTCACAGCAGGTTGGCGGCGCGATAGGCTTAGCTATTTTGTCAGCGGTGGCTTTCTCGACAATTAGCAGCGAAGCGGCCGCTGGCACCCAACAGGCAGCGGCTCAGATACTAGGCTATAAGGACGGTATTCGGGTAGGAATTGGACTAGCATTGGCAGCCGCTATCGTAGTCTTCTTTGTGGTCAAGAATCAAAAAGTCGACGCTAAAGAAGCGATGATGGCCGGCTAGACGGTGCGCCTTTGGCAGTCGGCGCACAGTCCATAGACTTCCAATTGGTGGCCGCGCGGCGAATGCCCGGATTTTGCGGCAACAGTACCAATCATTGTTTCTAGCATTGAATTAGGCTCAAGGCTAAAGGTCGTGCCGCAGTTGGTGCAGTGAAAATGATGGTGGTGCTCTTGGAAAACATCAGATAGTTCAAACTTATATTTCCAGCCAATGTTAAGCCGGTTAACAATTCCTAGCTTTTCAAAGAGCTCCATTGTGCGATAAACACTGGCGCGATCGACTCTATCTTTAGCTCGCCCTATTATGACTTGCATAGTCTGTGGCTTTTGGTTAAGGAGTAAATCAAAGACGATTTTGCGTGGCTTGGTAAGGCTGGAGCCGTTTTTCTTCAGCAGCGCGCGGAGTGTTTTGTAATGCACCTTGTCTCAATAATAGCCTAAATTGCGACAAATTTGCAAATTTATATAGTGAAACATAGAATCGACCTATGCTGTTATTTCTTTTAACCATGGCAGCCGCTCTAGCCGCTTTAGTAGGAGGCTTTATCGCCATTCGCGGTAGGCGCAGGCTACATCTGGCGCTCGGTTTTACCGCCGGCTTGATCCTGGGGTTAGTAGCTTTTGATTTACTCCCTGAGATTTTTGAGATAAGCGAATCAGAAAGCCTCGACCCCATCTGGCCGATGATAACCTTAGTCAGTGGCTTTTTGCTATTTCACGTTATTGAAAAATTCATTCTGATTCACTATGGCAGTGAAGAAAAATATGGTCCGCATAGGCATCCCTTTGTCGGCGTTGCCGGGGCAGTGGCCTTATCAGGGCATAGCTTTCTGGATGGTCTGAGTATCGGCATCGGTTTTCAAGTCAGCACCGCTGTCGGTGTAGCTGTAGCAATCGCCGTTGTCGGCCACCGTTTTGCCGACGGCTTCAATACTACCAATGTGATGCTTCATCATCAAAACAAGCCGTCTAACGCCAAAAAAATGTTAGCAGTGGCTGCGGTTATGCCGATTCTTGGTGGCCTAGGCAGCTTATTATTTGCGCTTTCAGAAGCGGTACTGGCGCTATATCTTGGGTTTTTTGCCGGTTTTTTGCTTTATATCGGCGCCAGCGACATCTTGCCTCAAGCCCATTCCGAAAATTCTTCACGAAAAACCATCGGCTTGACGATTCTCGGCGCGCTTTTTATGTTTATTGTCACCCGCTTAGTTTAAATTTGTTATTAAAACAACAGCGATCATCGCTGCTCGATTGTATAATATAGCCAGACTCCGCGGAGTCTGGGTACTTGGAAAAATTGTTACAAATTAGATGTTGCTGAGGAACACCCAGTTGTCTTAGGGGAGTGCACTCCCGCCAAGGTTATCGAAACGGACAAGCCCTCCAAAAACAAAGAAGCGGTTGATCGCCGTTTCTTTGTCCATAAATTTAAAGAGGGGATGGCGTTATGGTCGTGGCTATTAGTATTTTGGCAGTTTTGTGCGTGGCGTTAGCTGGCTTTATTTTTTGGCAGCTAAGTCGTCCGAAAAATTCGGAGTCCGATTCAGCCCTACTCCTAAAGGCCGATATGGTCGAGCTGACTAAGTCTATGGGCGCGCTCCAACAAGGCTTACAGAAACAACTAACAGAACAGCTCGGCACCAGTAATAAACAGATGGCCGCTCAATTCCAGGCTAGCGCCAAAATAATTACCGAGGTAACTCAAAAACTTACGGAACTGGACAGAACCAACAAGAGCGTTGGCGACGTAGCGGCCGAGCTTAAGACTCTTCAGAACGTCCTACAAAACCCCAAACAGCGCGGAGTCCTGGGTGAATATTATCTGGAGCAGATCTTAAAAGATATGCTACCCCCCGGAACATTTCAGCTTCAATACAAACTTGCGGAAGGTTTGATAGTCGACGCCGTTATCAAACTGGACGACAAATTGTTGCCGATCGACAGTAAATTCTCCCTGGAAAACTACAATCGCTTAGTTGAAGCTAAGGCTGAGGACCGTCCGGTTCTTGAAAAAGCTTTTAAAGAAGACTTAAAAAAGCGCATAGACGAAACGTCCAAATATATCAAGCAAAACAAAAATACTTTGGACCAGGCTTTAATGTTTATTCCGAGCGAAGCAATTTATTATGATTTACTGGCCAATAAGGTGGGCCTTGGAGGCGTAAGCGGCCGCAACCTGATGCACTACGCTGCCTCTGAGAAGAAAGTCACCATCGTCGGGCCCAGCACATTAGCGGCGATGTTGCAGATCATAGTCCAAGGTCTTCGGTCGCTGGAAATCCATCATGATACTGAAAGAATCCGCAAAAATATCGAGCAATTGAGTAGGCATCTTGTCGCTCACAACGTTTATATGCAAAAACTTGGCGGTAGTCTGGGTACGACCGTTGGGCATTTTAACGCCACTTATAGAGAACTGGGCAAAATAGATAAAGACGTCATAAAAATCGCTGAAACCAGCCCCGGTGTGGACCCGATGTTGCTTGAGCGTCCCAATATGGATGACGAATAAATAGAGCCCTGGTAAACTAGTTTTTAAGTAAATCGATTGTCAAAGCGGCTGTCCAGGAGAAGTTGGTGGCGCCGGCCGGCCGACCATCTAATGGGCTGAAGTATTCATTCATACCGCCTTTGGCTACCAGCTCCAGGGTCTGATTCTGTAGCTTTTTGGCATCAGTCTCAAAACCATAACGCTTAAGACCATCTATTATCAACCAATTGGCGTTTATCCACGTCGGCCCTTGCCAATATTTGAAAGGATGAAAATAGCCTGAACTCTGCGGGACGCTCGGCACCGGCCATCTCAAAGCAAAATGCTTTTTTGATTTCAGCAACTTCAATAAGTGCGCCGCTCGTTCATTTGTAATGCAGCCGGCATAAAGCGGCAGAAGCGTGGCGATTGTCGGTTCTTCGATCAGTTTGTGGCTAACAAAGCTCCGGCTGTAGTAGCGGCCGCTATCCTCGTCCCACAACTGCTCCAGTGCGGCCTCAGTCTTTTGCATTTTTTGCAATAAGTTCTTCGGTAGTTTATGGTCGATGTCCTTGGCAATTGTCTTTAGGCGGGAATTGGCGCGGATAAGGATACAGTTAAAACCTAGGTCTTCAACGGCAAAAAGTGAGCGCGAGAGTAAAGCCTCAGAGTTATAGGCCTTGCGCCTAAGGCGGTGTATGGCTGCCCAATAAGTCATAGCTTCAATATTGCTCATTCGCTGGCCGGGCGGCACGTGCCGTGTATCGCGTCTAACTAAATTGACCACTCCATCCAGATGAAGTCGCTCAATCAAGCCAATCCACCAAGGCATATTGTGTTTGCGCAGCTCGCTAATCCAAGGCGGCGAGTTGTCCATACCGCACTCGTATGGGTGCAATAAGATTATTAGGCCTTCGCCGTGCGGGTCGCGGTCGGCGTAAAGCCACTGGTGGTAATTAAGCAAGTAAGGGTACATCTGACGGTACCAGCTGCGTCTTTCCGGCTGTTTAAGTTTTTGGCCGATTTGCGCAACAGCCTCAGCCAGCATCGGCGGCTGGGTTATACCGGAGGTGGCCACCTTGTACGGCGCATACGGGCTAACATAACTGCGCCAAAGCTCGCGGTGACGGCGGTGCTCTTCGGCTCCGGAGAAAATAATGTTGGGAATCATACCGTTACTCCACTGGCCACGAAGCAGGCTTTTAAGCTCCTTTTGAGCCCTCTCAATATCCAGATGCCTTAGGCCAATGGCAATGAAGCAGCTGTCCCATAACCATTGATGAGGATACAGATCACCCGCCGGCACCGTCCATTTTTTCCTATCGTTTTGTTTCAGAACCTCTTGAGCCTTCTTGAGAAGCTCATTCTCATCCATATGGTTCAAGTATAAACATAATAGAGTAGAGGGGCTAGGGCGGAGAGGTGGCAATTGATATACTAAAAACCAAGATGGAGCATAAGAATCCGGAGATTCGAGAAGCTGCTAAGCTGCTGAAAGCTAAGCTCGAGAAGCTCGATGAAAAACGGGCGATTTTACGTGCGCCTGAACTTATAGCCCTATTTGACCGAATAAAAACATTACCTGCCGGTAAGGCTCGAGCCGAGTTTGGCAAAGAGGCTAACAGCTTAAAAGCCGAACTCGAAAAACTTGTGCGCGAATCCACAGTAACTGGACAAGTAGCCGTAGCTCCTATCGACGTCACGGCACCATTCGACATCAACGTAGAGCCCGAGAATCGACCCAAGCTTCTACCGACCGAATACGGCGGTAAACATCCGCTTATGACCGAACTCGAAGACACTCTCGATATCTTCGCACGTATGGGCTTCGTGGCCGTGGAGTCTCGCGAGCTTGACGACGACTATCATATGTTTGGCTCGCTAAACTTTCCTCCGGGGCACCCGGCGCGCGACGACTACGACACATTCGTAACCGATGAGGGACTGATAGCACCAGCGCATACCAGTACAATGCAAAACCGCGTGCTAAGGCAATACGGAGGCAACCTCAAAGATGGCAGGCCGATTGCGGTTGTAATACCCGGGAGGGTCTTCCGTAATGAAGATTTGGATGCCCGCCACGAGCACACTTTTTACCAACTGGAAGGCGTTTATGTCGATAAAGGCATCCACGCCGGCCACTTGGTTGCCACCATCAAGGCCTGGTTGAGCAACTATTACCGGAGAGATATTGATATTAAAATTCAGCCCTTCTACTTTCCGTTTACCGAGCCGAGTTTTGAATTTGCAGCTTCTTGCCCATTTTGTGACGGAGACGGCTGTAACGTCTGCGGTTACACCGGCTGGATAGAGCTTGGCGGTTGCGGAATGATTCATCCGAATGTACTTCGCGAAGGCGACGTTGACCCTAATAAATACACTGGTTTCGCTTGGGGATTCGGTATCGAGCGACTGGTGATGCTCAAATACAACATCGAAGATATCCGTCATTTTGAGTCCGGCAACTTAGCATTCCTGAGGCAGTTCGTATGAGTCAGGAGAATATTTTTCAATGTCCGGAGTGTGGACATCATTATCGCGACGAGAATCTATCCAAGGAATGCGAAGCTTTTTGCAAGGCCAACAATGCTTGCAATCTGGAGATATCGATGAAATCGATAGAGTACGAAGAAGCGATGCCAAAGGCAAAGAATGAAAGTTAGCCTTAACTGGATCAAGTCGATTGTCGAAGCAGACCAGTGCTCGGCCAATCTTGTTCCTGACGGTGTTGATGTTTTAGTTGAAAGAATCGGCGCCCAGCTTGGAGCGGTCGAAGAAGTAATCGACCCTGGAAAAAAATACAATGGAATTGTGGTGGTCAAAGTCGTTTCGAGCCAAAAACATCCCAAGGCGGATAAGTTAACCGTTTGTCTGGTTGACGATGGCGAAGTTGTCAAGAAAGTAAAACGTGACAATAACGGGCTGATTGAAATTGTCTGCGGCGCGCCGAACGTCAAAGCCGGTATGTTAGCCGCCTGGATTCCGCCAGGAGTAGCTGTTCCGAGCACAATCGATAAAGAGCCGCTTATCTTGGAAGTTCGAGAAATCCGCAGTGTGGTTAGCAACGGCATGTTGGCCAGCGCCAAAGAGTTGGAGCTGGGCGATGACCACACCGGGATTATTGAAATTGATAAAAATGCCCAGCCGGGCGATGACTTTGCCAAAACATACGAGTTGGATGACTTTATCATTGACATTGAAAACAAGATGTTCACACACCGGCCGGACTGTTTTGGTATGCTAGGTATTGCCCGCGAGCTGGCTGGCATTCAACATATGGTCTTCAGCTCACCGAAATGGTACTTGGGCAATAAAACTGCCGGCCGCCATAAAACGGACGATAAATTACTTGATGTCAAAAACCAGACTCCGAGTTTAGTGCCGCGATTTATGATGCAAGTTGTAAAAAATGTCAAAGTCAACGATGCCTCGCTTGACATAAGAAGCTATTTGGCTCGTGTTGGTATGCGGCCTATCAACAACATCGTGGACACCACCAACTATTTGATGTATGAAACAGCCCAGCCGATACACGCTTATGATTACGACAAAGTCAAAAGCCTGAGCGGCCAAGGCGGCGCAAAAATCATAGTCCGAGAAGCTAAAAAAGGTGAAAAACTAGCTTTACTAGCCGGTAAGACCGTGACCTTGGCTGGCGGCGAGCTAGTCATAGCCACGGATAAACAACCAATAGGACTTGCCGGCGTAATGGGTGGGGCAGACACCGAAGTTGATGAGAAAACTAAAAATATCATCCTGGAAGTTGGTAATTTCGATATGCGGATTACCCGCAGAACTGCTATGAACTACGGTTTATTCACTGACGCTGCAACCCGCTTTACCAAGAATCAGTCTCCCTGGCAAACTGATAGGGTTTTGGCCCGGGCGGTTGACTTTATTCTTCACCAGTCAGGCGGATTGCCTGCTCGCAGCATCTACGACCTTAAGGGTACGCTTAATACCCCATCGCCGGTAAAGACTACGGCTGGTTTTGTTAACAAACGTTTGGGCCTGAGTTTATCTTCTAAAGCAATGTCCAAATTGTTGGAGAATGTCGAGTTCAAAGTTCAAGCAAGCGGAGAAAATTTAATAATCGGGGTGCCTTTTTGGCGGACTGACATCAAAATAGCCGAAGATATTGTTGAAGAGGTCGGGCGCCTTTACGGATATCAGCATCTGCCGATCGAGTTACCATCGCGTGACCTGTCACCGGCTAAACCTGATCCGATGCTCAGCTTCAAATCACAACTGCGTAACATAATGTCTTCGGCCGGTGCCAACGAAGTACTAACGTACAGTTTCGTTGATGAACCTCTTTTGCGGGCCGTCGGGCAAGACCCCAAAGACGCCTACCATATCCGCAATGCCCTTAGCCCTGATTTGCAATACTACCGTCTGAGCTTGACGCCGAGCCTGCTAGAAAAAGCTCACCCCAATGTTAAAGCCCGCTTCGATAGGTTCGCGCTTTTTGAGATTGGCGCAGCTCACGTAAGAGGGGTGGAGGACAGCGAAAAATTACCGGCTGAACTCCTAAGACTGGGAATAGCTATAGTTTCGACAAGCAAACCCAAGGAGGCGAAAGCGCCGTTTTATAAGGCAAAGTACTACGTAGACAAATTACTTAACAAGTTAAGTATTTCAGATGTCGAGTATTGGCCGCTGGAACAGGCAAAAAACCAGACCAAAGATTGGCGAGTGGCTTCAAAAGCCTTTGAGCCTAAACGCAGTGCAGCCCTTTATGCCGGCAAAGACTTCTTAGGTGTAGTAGGTGAACCGTCGGCCAAATTAAGGGCGACGCTCAAGCTGCCGCTAGATTCGGCTGCAGCTGAACTTAGTATTAGCGCCATGCAGCTACTGTCGGCCGCCCGAGTTGATTACCGGCCGCTTAACCGTTTCCCCAGTTTGGATCAGGACCTTTGCCTGAGCTCATCAATAGAAATAACATACGCCGACCTATCTGAGTTTTTGAAAAATCATCTGGACAAGGCCGCCAAAGAACACGGATACAGTTTTGCCATTGAGCCTCTCGACATCTTCCAACGGCCAAAAGATAAATCGCACAAGCAGACTACCTGGCGGATTAGTCTCTGGCACCCGCAGCGGACGCTGACGACCACTGAGGTTAACCAGTTGTTTAATAAAATAGCAGTTGCAGCTAGAAAAGAACTCGCAGCTGAACGGATTTAGTTGATAGATATGAGTATAAATACCGAAAAACTAAAGAGCGGACTGCGTCGGGCGATGTGGCTATCTATAGCGTTGTTGTTTGTCCTGAGTGCCGTAGGTATCGGTATCTATTATTTTTGGCAGGCCACAAAACAGGATAGTCAAAGCCAGACCCAGCCAGAAAACTCGCTTAGGGGCAAGCCGATGCCTGATTTCACCCCCGTCGCCAAAGTTGAAAGCTTGCAGAAAATTGACCAAAAAGTTGGCACTGGCGCCGAAGCTAAAATCGGCTCGACCGTTACTGTACTCTATACCGCTGCCGTGGCTGCGACCGGCCTGGTTTTTGATAGTTCTTCTGACACCGGCCAGCCCGCCCAACTTGTTCTTAGAGGCGGGCCCGAAGGTCTGATTCAGGGCTGGGTTGATGGATTGCCTGGTATGAAGGTCGGCGGACAAAGGCGTTTACTCATTCCGGCAAATCTGGCTTACGGCGCCAACCCACCACCGACATCCGGCATTCCGGCCAACGCTGACTTGGTTTTTGACATTACCCTTCTGACCGTCCAGTAGTGTGCATATTTGCTGACAAAACCACAATATATAGCGTTATTGACGTCGACTCCTACACCAGCTATATTATCTAAGCGAGAGCTTAATTTAAAAACCCAAACGATAAAAGAGGAGGGATCACGTGCCAAAAAGTATTACTATATTTACTACCAACACCTGCGCTTACTGCGTAATGGTAGAGCGTTTTCTGGATATGAAAGGCCTCAAGTACGAAGTAGTGAATCTAGACGAAAGGCCTGAACTCCAACAAGAAGTCCTAGAAATGAGCGGCGCCTTGACTGTGCCGGTGACGGTCGTTACCAAACAGGACGACACTAAAGAAGTCGTCATTGGCTACAACATCCCTAAATTGGCACCGGCTCTTGGCTAAATGGAAAATAAGCAAGTCCACGACTTGATAATTATTGGCGCTGGGCCAGCGGCCCTGAGCGCCGCTGTTTATACGACGCGCGAAGATATTGAAACGCTGGTTTTGGAAAAGGGTGTGATTGGCGGCTTGGCAGCCATCACCGACAGTGTGGAAAATTACCCTGGCTTCCCGGACGGGATTAGCGGGTTGGTGTTGGCAGACCGCCTGCGGGCGCAGGCCGAACGGTTCGGCGCTAAAATCGAGTACGGCGATGCGACTAAAATTGAAAACGGTTCTGAGGTGAAAAAGGTCTACACGGCCGATAATAAGGAATATCAGGCCCACACGGTGCTGATTGCTACCGGCAACAACTACAAGCGCTTGGAAGCCGAGGGAGAAAAAGAATACTATGGCAAAGGTGTCCACTACTGTGCTACTTGCGACGGCCCGCTTTATAAAGGCAGACGACTGGTTGTGGTCGGCGGCGGCAATTCGGCCGCCCAGGAGACCTTGTTTTTAGCGCGACTAGTGGAGCACGTCGACATATTGATTAGAAAAGATCAGTGGCGCGCCAGCGACATTCTGGTTGAGCGAATCGCTAAAACGCCGAACATAACTGTCCATTTCAACACCGAGATTAGCCAGATTTTGGGAGAGGGGAATTTTGTAAAGAAGGTCGTAGCCAAGAATGGTCAAACAAATGAAAATATCGAATTTGCGACCGACGGCGTCTTTGTATTCATCGGTCTGGTACCAAACACCCAATTTTTGGCCGGTAGCGGAATAGAGCTTGACGAAAGAGGTTTTGTTAAGACTAACGAGCACCTCGGCACGAACGTTCTGGGGATTTTTTGCGCCGGAGATGTCCGTAGCGGGGCTACGGAACAAATAGCCAGCGCTGTCGGCGAAGGCGCTACAGCTGCCTTGACTATCCGCGAGTACCTGGACCAGGTGCCAGCCAGAAAACACGGCGACCATCCCCATCGTTCGATACAGACAGATGCGCGTAGTTACTCTGCTGCCTAGATAGCGTGTTATCATAGGTCTTGGCTAATAAATAGGAGGTTTCGGTGATGAAATATCTAGCGGGATTGGTTGTGGTCGCATTGGTGGCGGCAGCGGCTTTTATAATAGCCGGCCGAGGTGACGACCAAAATAATACCAACCCTAATCAGCAAACAGAGTCAACCACTCAAAGTACTAATAACACGGCCACTAACAATCGAGCGGCGGCTACGACCAATAAAGTTAGCATCAGTAACTTTACTTTCTCTCCGACAGATATAACAGTAAAAAAAGGTACTACAGTCACCTGGACTAACAACGACAGCGTTGCCCACACTGTCGAGTTTGATACGGACAATATCCCAAAGAGCGAAACATTGGGTAACGGTGACACCTTCAGCTTTACGTTTAACGACGAGGGTGCGTTCAATTATATCTGCGGCATCCATCCTTCTATGCACGGCACGGTGACAGTGACTGAGCAATCGCTCTGAAATTTTGAAAAAATATGCAAAAATAAAGAGCGATGAAAACTTCAAACCTCAAAATTCAAAATTCAAATAAACTGAAAAGTTCAAACATCAAATATTTGTTCTTTAATTTTTGTTTTTTGTTTTTTGAGCGACCAAAGGGAGCGTTTGATGCCTGATTTTAATAAAGTTCTAGAACCCGGCGACTACCAGAACGGCGAGGTTAACACCGTTGTCGAGATTCCGGAAGGCTCGATAATGAAAATCGAATGGGACCGCCAGCGGGCAGCATTTACGTTGGACAGGGTGGAACCGGCGATTTTTGCCAAGCCGGTGAATTACGGATTCATTCCGCAGACGCTTGATGATGATGGTGACGAGCTCGACACGTTGATAGTAACCTCACAGCCGGTCGGCACCGGTGTGTGGCTGAAGGGCAGAATTATTGGCATTCTCAATTTCGAAGACGACGGTGAGATGGACCACAAAATCATCGTTGTGCCGGCCGACGACCGTGACAGCGGTGACTCAATCAAATCCTTAGAAGATTTGGGCGAACGCTGGAAGGAGAAAGTTGAGCACCACTTTGCTCACTACAAGGACCTATCCAAACCTGGGAGCACTAAGGTTCTAGGCTGGAGCGGTATTGAAGAAGCCAAGAGAGTCATAGCCGAATCAATAGAACGTGCACAAAGTGCTGGGTTGAAAGCCTAACCATAAAGCCATACAATTAAGCTCAGATTATATGGTGGGATATAGATGAAAACAAAAGTGGCGATAAACGGCTTTGGACGAATTGGCCGCAATGCTTTTAAAATTGCCTTTGAGCGGCCGGATCTGGAAATCGTTGCCATTAATGACCTTACCGACACTAAAACATTGGCGCATCTTCTAGAGCACGACAGCAACTTCGGTGCCTATCAGCACGATGTTTCATCTAACGAGCAAAGTATCGTCGTTCAAGGCCAAAAGATAAAAGTACTCTCTGAAAAAGATCCAGCCAAGCTGCCGTGGAAAGACTTAGGAGTCGATGTAGTAATCGAGTCTACCGGGCTTTTTACCGATCCGGCCAAGGCCAGGGCCCATATTGACGCTGGCGCCAAGAAGGTTGTGATTTCTGCGCCGGCGGACGGTGATGGCGCCAAGACCATAGTAATTGGTGTAAATGATGATAATTTATCTGAGGCTGGAGATATCCTCAGCGGTGCCAGCTGCACAACTGTGTGCATCACGCCCGTGATGGCTGTTTTGGAAGCTAACTTCGGCATTGAAAAAGCTCTAATGACTACAATGCATGGTTATACACAGGACCAGCGCCTGCAGGACGCGCCACATAAAGACCTGCGCCGGGCTCGTAATGCCGCCACCAATTTAATTCCAACATCTACCGGCGCTACTAAAGCCGCAGCCAAAGCTCTACCGGCTCTGGAAGATATTTTTGGTGGCTTATCCGTAAGGGTGCCGATACCGGTGGTTTCTTTGGCCGATTTTGCAGTTGTTACCAAGCGCGGCGTGTCGATTGAAGAAGTTAACGAAGCTCTGAAAAAAGCTGCCGCCGACCCATATTTCCAAGGCATTTTGGATGTTACGGAGGAAGAGCTGGTGAGCAGCGATTTTATTGGCAACAGCCACTCGGCAATCGTTGACTTGAAGCTAACAGCAGTTGTCGGCAGTAATTTAGTGCGAGTAGTGGCTTGGTACGATAACGAGTGGGGCTACAGCAACCGCCTGGTCGAGCTGACGGCTGATGTCGCACACCTCTTACACAGCGGCTCCGAACCCGAGAAAGAAGATAAAAAGGAAGAACTTAAAGACGTTGAAGCCAAACACGCTGACCAGCATCACAGAGATGAGAAAGCTGCAGAGTCTAAAGAAGAAAAAATCGATATCACCGAGCCGCCCGATGAACCTCTTTTACCACCTCCTGAAGCGACCGGTAATGAGCACAAGGACTTATTAGAAACATCCGTCCCCAGCCTTGAAGCAAAAGAAAAAGAACCACTGCCAGCCGAAGACGGCGACAAATCAGCCGTCGGCGAAGATACAAGCGGGGCTGGCTATATTATTGATGGCGACCAATCCAAACATCCACTCCCGCCTGATGCCACCAATATCGACGGCGTCCATCGTTTTTGACTATGAATATCGCCTTGGCATCTGACCACGCAGGACTTGAACAGCTAAAGGAACTGTCATCCTACCTTGAGTCATTAGGATACGAAGTTAAGAATTTTGGACCCAAAAACCTCAACCCCAATGACGACTACCCAGATTTCATTATCCCTGCGGCTAAGGCCGTGGCCGTCGGTGAGTGCGAGCGGGGAATCGTCCTTGGTGGTTCAGGACAAGGTGAGGCCATCGCGGCCAACAAAATCAAAAGCATACGCTGCGTTGTGTTTTACGGACCGGCCGTTCCAAGAAAGGTGGTAGATGCCGCCGGGCGTACAAGCCACGATCCGTATGAGATTGTTCGCCTTAGCCGCCAGCACAATGATTCCAATATGTTGAGTCTGGCTGCTCGGTTCATAACAGTAGAAGATATGAAATCGGTTATAAAACTGTGGCTAGGAACACCATTCAGCCAGGAAGACCGCCACCAGCGGCGAATCGGTAAAATAAATGGACTTGGCAGCTAAGAAACCCATTATCTGCCCGGCGATTTTGGCCGCCGATAAGGATGATTATCACAAGCAAATACAGAATGTGGCTCATTTTGCTCGCCGTATCCAAATTGATCTAACAGATGGGATCTTTGCACCACACAAGACGGTTACTCCGGAAGAAGCCTGGTGGCCTGTCGGTTTTTTGGCTGATTTTCACTTGATGTACCAAAATCCGCTGACGGCCGTCCAAAAAATCTTACAGCACAAGCCGCATTTGATTATCGTGCACGCCGAAGCCGAGGGAGACTTCGACCAAGTTGCCGATTTTTGTCGCAATCATTCGGTTAAGCTCGGAGTGGCTCTCCTTTCCCTGACAGTCCCGGAGAAAATTTTTTCAGCCTTGGACGACATTGACCACGTGTTGATTTTCAGCGGTGATTTAGGTAAATTCGGCGGACAAGCAGATCTCAGTTTGTTGGAAAAGGCTAAGATATTAAAGCAGAGAAAACCGGAACTGGAAATCGGTTGGGATGGCGGGATTGGCGATCAGAACGTTGCTGAGCTGGTATTCGGCGGTGTCGATGTGCTGAACGTCGGCGGCTTTATCCAGAATTCCTACGATCCGGAAAGAGCGTACAGGGCATTGGAACGTATCGCTGAAGAAACCGGTACGACCTAGGAACTAGCTAATTACTAATTGCTATTTGCTAATTCCTGAAAATCGAAGGTTTTTTCGCTATAATCATTAGCGAAATGGCTGTACAACAGAAACACTATTCTTTGCCGGCATTAGAGAAAAAAGCCAATGAAATCAGAATCGATCTTATTAAAACGCTCGAGCACGCCGGCAGCGGCCATTCGGCTGGGCCGTTAGGCCTCACCGATGTTTTCACGGCACTATACTTTAACGTTTTGAAGCACGACCCTAAAAACCCAGATTGGGCCGAGAGAGACATTTTGATTCTTTCAAACGGCCATTGTACGCCGGTGCGTTACGTAGTGATGGCCCACGCCGGCTACTTTGACAAAAAAGAACTGATGACACTACGTAAATTAGGTTCGCGGCTTCAAGGGCATCCTGAAAGGCTAAGATTACCTGGTTTGGAAACCACTAGCGGGCCTCTCGGCTCAGGTCTGAGCCAAGCGGCCGGAATGGCTATGGCTCTACGTATGGACAAAACCCAGCACCGCTGGGTTTACTGCGTAATGAGCGATGGTGAACAAGACGAAGGCAACACCTGGGAAGGCGCTATGTTTGCCGCCAAGTACAAGCTCAATAACATCATCGCCATTACCGACCGCAACAATATCCAAATTGATGGTCCGACCGAGACTGTAATGCCGCTGGAAAACCTCCGTGATAAGTGGGAAGCGTTTGGCTGGCATGTGCTGGAAATTGACGGCAACGACATCGAAGCGATTATTGACGCCTGCAATATGGCTAAGGCCATAGTTGAGAAACCAGTAATGATTATTGCCCACACTGTTCCCGGCAAAGGTGTTGATTTTATGGAGTATGATTTCCACTGGCACGGCTCGCCGCCCAACCACGAACAGGCAGTCAAGGCCATTAAAGAACTTCGTACTTTGGGCGGCAAAATCCGATCGGAGCACGAGTAATGATTGGCAAATTCACAGCTTACAGCTCTCAATTCACAACAAATTCACAGCCATCAGCCATCAGCTGTAAATTGTTAATTGCTAATTTATTGAAAATTGTAAATTGTAAATTGAAAACTGCATCGAAGGGAGTCTTCGATGCCTGAGGTGCATTTGGCGCACAGCTGGGATACCATGGAGCCGATTCGCAAAGGTTTTGGCAAGGGGCTTTTGGAAGCCGGTAAGCGCTGGGAAAATATTGTGGCAATCTGTGCCGATTTGACTGAATCGACCAATATGCACTTTTTTGCCGAAGCTTTTCCTGAAAGATACGTGGAAGTTGGTGTAGCCGAGCAGAATTTGGTAACTGTCGGAGCTGGGATGGCGGCCATGGGCAAGATCCCGTTTGTCAGCTCCTACGCCGCCTTTAGTCCGGGCCGCAACTGGGAACAAATCCGGACCACCATCGCCCTGAACGACCGTCCGGTTAAGATAGTCGGCTCGCACGCCGGAGTTAGCGTTGGTCCGGACGGTGCCACCCACCAGATGCTCGAAGACTTAGCGCTGATGCGGGCGCTACCAAATATGGTTGTCATTGCGCCGGCTGATAGTATCGAAGCTGCCAAAGCAACGATAGCCATGGCCGCCGATAAGCAACCTAACTATATGCGCCTGGCGCGCGAAGCCACACCTGTTTTTACTACCGAAAACACACCGTTCGAGATCGGTAAAGCGTATGTTTTTAAAGAAGGAATCGACGTCAGCCTTATTACGACTGGCACAATGACCTATCAAGCTCTGGAAGCTGCTAAGACTCTAGCTAAGGACGGCGTTGATGCCGAAGTTATACACGTGCCAACTATCAAGCCGCTTGATGAAACAACCATTCTTCACAGTGCTAGAAAAACGCGACACGCCGTAACAGCCGAAGAAGGGCAGATTAATGGCGGCTTGGGCGGTGCCATCGCTGAGCTGCTATCGGAAAAATTACCGACGCCAATGATAAGAGTCGGTATGAAAGACCGTTTCGGCGAGAGCGGCCAACCAGAAGAGCTATTACGCCACTTTGGCCTAGACGCCGACCACGTTGCTATGGCCGCCCATCACCTACTGCTCGATCACACTAACCACAAACACTGACTCGCAACCCTTCTCTCACAACACGGTTCGAAATCAAGATGGTCACTCACTCCTCAAAGCAGGTGAATCTGCGGAACTCGTCCGACATCTAGACGGACTCAAACAGTCCTCGATTCTGCCTGCTCCTCGTCCTTCGTTCCCTCTGTTTGCTCAAGTGTTGCTCAAGAAGGGTTGCTCGCATAACCTAGCATTGTTAAGCACAAGGGGCTAGAATCTAAAGAAGGTATGCCATCATTAACACAAATACGGAAAAACTGTGAGCTGGCGAGAGGGGCGTTTGAGCGGGCTAATAAAGAGCA
Source organism: Saccharimonadales bacterium (SeqCode) (assembly GCA_040879175.1). Classification (GTDB taxonomy): domain Bacteria; phylum Patescibacteriota; class Saccharimonadia; order Saccharimonadales; family UBA10212; genus 2-01-FULL-49-22. The sequence goes on along the minus strand of JBBDKW010000001.1, from coordinate 24,129 downwards.
TTTTGCACTCGGTGCATTTAACCTAGACAATCAGGAAACGCTGGTAGCAGTGGTTCGGGCGGCGATCGCCAAAAAAGCACCGGTTTTAGTTGAGGTCAGCAAAACTGAAGCCGATGCTATGGGTCTAGAGAATGTCCGTGACTTGGTAGATAACTACAAAAGCCAATACGGTGTGGAGATATACATCAATCTGGATCACAGTCCGACTGTCGAAGACGCCATTGCCAGTATCACGGCCGGGTTTGAATGCATCCATATCGATATATCGCAGGCAAAGCACAGCGCCAGCCGGGATGAAATAATTTCTGAGACTAAAAAAGTGGTTAATGCCGCCAAACTGACAGGCGCGCTTGTGGAGGCTGAAGAGCGCTATTTTTTGGGTTCGTCTAATCTGCATAAGGAAAAAATCGATTACGAAGAAGTCAAAAAATACCTCACCAAACCCGCGGAAGCGGCAGATTTTGTCAAGCGGACGGGAATTGATACCTTTGCCGCCCAAGTTGGTAACCTGCATGGTAAATACCCGATGCCGAAAATACTTGACCTCGATTTGCTAAGGGAAATTCAAGCAGCTATAAATTGCAACATATCCTTACATGGTGGTAGCGGTACGGCCAAGCATTACTTTGTCGAAGCGGTTAAAATAGGCGTCGCCAAAATTAACATCAACTCCGATATGCGCATTGCCTATCGTGACACCCTCGAGAACGTGCTTAAGAAAAACCAAGACGAGTACGCCGTCATCAAGCTTATGGCTAAGGTTATAGACGAGGTCCAAGAGGTGGTCGAGTCCAAAATTGATATGTTCAATTCTTCACGCAAGGCGCGTCCGGCTTAGCCGCTTATGGTAAAATTAGCTCAAGAATTATGGCTGAGTCACGTCTTGACGTCTTGAGTGTAGGTGATGTAGTAACCGATGCATTTATCAAACTGTTGGACGACGAAGCAAAAGTTGAAAGGACTGACGATGGACCAAGGATCTCAATGGCTTACGCTACAAAAATACCTTTCGACCAATCCATCGTTGTGCCGGCGGTTGGCAATGCATCCAACGCGGCGGTGACTTTTGCCAAGCTGCGGCTAAAATCGGGTTTGGTATCGAATATCGGCGACGATGATTGGGGTAGGGATATCTTGCACGCCCTCCATAAAGCCAAAGTAGATAGGCGCTTTGTACATATAAATCCACGGCATAAAAGCAATTACCACTACGTTCTTTGGTACAAAGACGATCGGACCATACTGATCAAACACGAAGAATATGACTACCACTGGCCGCGCTTTAGACAGATTGACGTCCCGCAATGGATTTACTTTAGCTCGGTCAGCCAAAACGCCCTTGAATACCACGATGATATAGCCAAGTGGCTCAACAAGCACCCAGAAATTAAACTGGCCTTTCAACCGGGTACGTTCCAACTGGAAGCAGGAGTACAGCGCCTGAGGCAAATATATGCCCGCAGCGAGATACTAGCGGTTAACCGTCAAGAAGCGGCTGAGGTGGCCGGCAAACGCTACGATGATGATATCCACGAATTACTGGGTAAGCTGCATGAGCTAGGCCCAAAGATCGTACTCATCAGTGATGGGCCTAAAGGCGCCTACGCCAGCGACGGCACGAACCGTTACAAAATGCCGATTTACCCCGACCCCAAACCGCCATACGACCGCACCGGGGCGGGTGATGCTTTTACATCAACCTTTGTCGCGGCTGTTATGAAAGGTGCCGACATAGCCGGCGCGCTGCTATGGGCGCCGATTAATGCTATGAGTGTTGTCCAGAAGGTCGGCGCCCAAGCCGGCTTGCTAACCGAGCGCGAAATTGAGCACTATCTGCGCATTGCACCGGAAGAATATCACCCAGTGAGGCTACGATAAATGACTGCGTCATTTCATTTACCATTTATTTTCCATTTACCAATAATCCTTGCATCATTGTTAATTGTTAATTTATTGAAAATTGATAATTGTAAATTGAGCATTGCCTCCACGGGAGGGCCTAGATGAGCAAGACTCTATCCCGGATGCTAGATAAATCGGAGAAGGAAATAGCAGCCTCCGTATCTAAGCTGGAGGCTTTGTGCGGTTTTCCGAGCGAAGATGTCCGGCTGATGGCCGAAGAAAAACGTAAGCTGCGCACTAAAATCGAGCAGCTTGGTCTAGATTCTGACGATACAACCGACGAAGAACTCTACCATTCGCTTCGGGCACGGTTCGAGAGAGATTCGCAAATGCTAGATAAAGCACTGGGTGTCGACGATGGAACCAAGCTTGATGATCGCCTTAACAAAGCCATTCAACTGGTAAACCACGCGGCAGCTACGGATGAGGTCTGGGTGGTCAAGAATTCGTTCGCCAAATCGGCGCTGATTAAAAATCCGCCAAAGCATATTGCTAAACTGCTTCACTACCGTTCAGTGGCTTCAATGATCAAACGTCAGGACACCGCCGAAATCTATCTTGCCGGCTCGGTCATCGAATCAGCCACTTGGCAAAAAAACATCTCCAAGCACCTGGCAAAGCTCAACGCCTCGCAGTACGAGCTACGCCCAATAAAAATTGTCAATCTAAGGCCAAATCGTCGGGCAGGCTTAGATGGCCCGTCTTCCCATACTGTGGTTAATAGACAGATAGGTGCGGTGGCTGCCTGGCCATCGAAGGAGCTTAGCAGCGCTTCAGTGTTGTGTTTGACTTTGCTTTTACTTGAAGGCATGCGATCCCTTAACCCTGAAGGCTACACCGAGGCCTTGGATGAGCTGAGTCCGGCGCTACGCTGGTGGGTGGATACGGGCCACCTAATCTCTGATGGTGAGCAGCCGGTATCGCTTAACCTTAAAGACGTTGCCCTCAATCATCTTAAGGGCCATAACTTAACTCATGCCGTTAGGCATCACGGGGCACGGTCTTTGTGGGATGAACTGGCTAACCGTTATCAAAAAATCTCTGTCGCCTTATCGGACAAAGTTCCTGATATACAAGTTAGCTTCGACCAAGATGAACAAGTAAAGCTGCCAACCAGTACCGAGCTGGCTGAAGAGTACGCGACATCGGAGTAGTAATGGGGAAATATCAGATTTGCGTCTCTGGGGCAGCTAAAGGCGAAAGCGTTGAGCGCGGAGCCGAGCTGGCCAAGGCAATCGGTATCGCCATAGCCAAAGCCGGCCACAGCCTAATGACCGGCGCCACGGCTGGTTTGCCGGACTTCGCCGCCGCCGGCTACAAGGCCACCGGCGGCAAAATGAGTCTGGGGCTGAGCCCCGCTCACTCAAAAATCGAACATGTTATGAAATACCGCCTGCCGACAAAACACTACGATGCCATTTTATACACCGGCCTCCATTATGGCGGCCGCGACGCACTGCTGATTAACTCTTGCGATGCGGTTGTGACAATTGGCGGCAGGCTGGGAACGTTACACGAGTTTACTATTGCTGCCGAAACACACACTCCAATAGGTGTTCTGGAAAGCGCTGGCGGTATAAGTGCCCAGATCGAGAGCTTATTAAAACTCCTGCCGAATGCCGACCCCGATTTGGTGATTTTTGAGGAAGATCCTGAAAAACTCATTGCCAAACTTACCCAAATGCTCGACAAACAAAACCACCACTACCGCTCCATCTACGAGCACGATTAGAAAGCTTGTTACAATTTATAAGTGGGTAAGTTTAGGCTTAGGAGTGAGTATAAGCCGACGGGAGATCAGCCGACGGCGATTGCTAAATTGACCGCTGGTTTAGATGACGAAAAACACCAAGTGCTTCTGGGTGTGACAGGCAGTGGCAAGACCTTTACTATGGCGAACGTTATCGCCAATACGCAAAGACCGACTTTGGTACTTTCGCATAACAAGACGCTGGCAGCCCAGCTATATAACGAATTCCGTATTTTTTTTCCCGATAACGCCGTCCACTATTTCGTAAGTTACTTTGATTATTACCAGCCGGAAGCCTACATGCCGCGCACTGACACCTATATCGAAAAAGACAGTGACATCAATGAAGAAATCGACCGGCTGCGTCACGCCGCGACGGAGGCTCTCCTGATTATCGTTGCCAGTGTGTCTTGCATTTACGGTATCGGTTCGGTCGAGGATTACACCAATATGACTATCAAAATCAAAAGAGGCGAGCGCCGCCGGCGCGATAAATTGATCCGTCAGCTGACAGATATCCAATACCGCCGCAATGATATGGCCTTTGAACGCGGCAACTTCAGGGTGCGGGGCGATGTAGTCGATATTTTCCCGGCCGGCGACGAGGCGGCATACAGGATTGAATTCTTCGGCGAAGAAGTTGAACGTATGACACGCATCAACCCGTTGACCGGTGAAATCGAGAAAACACTTGACTTGTTAAGTATTTTTCCTGGGAGCCACTTTGTAACCCCGGAGGAAAAGCTCAAAAGAGCGATTGTCAAAATCCAAGAGGAAACAACCGAAAGACTTAAGTGGTTTAAAGCCCAAGACAAGTTACTGGAAGCCCAACGCCTGAAGCAGCGCGTCAAGTTTGATATCGAGATGATGGAACAGACCGGTTTTGTGAAAGGCATAGAAAACTACAGCCGCTATCTGACCGATCGTGAAGAAGGCGAACAGCCGGCAACCTTGCTCGATTATTTCCCTGACGACTATTTGATATTTATCGACGAATCGCATATGAGTATTCCTCAGGTACGCGGTATGTATCATGGCGACCGTTCACGCAAAGAAGTACTGGTTGAGCATGGCTTCCGCCTGCCGAGCGCACTCGATAACCGACCGCTGACATTCAGCGAATTCGAGCGTCATATGAACCAAGTCGTTTACGTCAGTGCCACTCCTGCGGAATACGAGTTGACTCGCAGCCCTGAGCCCGTACAGCAAATTATCCGCCCGACAGGGCTGCTTGATCCGCAAATCGATGTGCGCCCGACCGAAGGCCAAATCGATGATTTGATAGCTGAGATTAAAGATACTGTCAGTAAAAAACAAAGGGTATTGGTAACAACTCTCACAAAACGGATGTCCGAAGATTTAGCCGAGTATTTGGCTGACTTAAACATGAAAGTTATGTATCTGCACTCCGAGATCGACACGCTGGAGCGGACAGACATCCTACGCGACCTACGGCTTGGGGTTTACGACGTTCTAGTAGGTATCAATCTGCTCCGTGAAGGCCTAGACTTACCGGAAGTCAGCCTGGTGGCTATTCTTGACGCTGACAAAGAGGGATTTCTCCGCTCCGAGCAATCTTTGATACAGACGATCGGCCGTGCCGCCCGGCATGTTGACGGGAGAGTCCTGATGTATGCCGATAACAAAACCGGCAGTATGCGCCGGGCGATTGATGAGACTAACCGCCGCCGTCAGATTCAAGAGCGCCACAACAAAAGGCACAAAATTACTCCAAAAAGCATTACTCGCGAGGTCAGTGCGATGTTGCCCAGGACCGCCAAAGAAGAATCGGCCAGCAAGCGGATGAAGCTTGACCTGCGTAAAATTCCCAAGGAGGAATACAACTATATGATTCGCGATCTGACATCACAGATGAACTTAGCTGCCGCTAACTTGGAATTCGAAAAAGCCGCTGAGCTCAGAGACCTCATCGCTGAGGTTAAATCAAAACTGTAAGGTGTAATTCTGGTATACTAATCCATTAGATATGTCTAAATTGACGAGGGACCAAGTCTTAAAATTGGCTCATTTAAGCCGGCTAAAACTGGCCGACGAAGAAATCGAGCGCTTTAGCCAAGAGTTGAGTGAAATACTATCCTACGTCGAAATACTCGATAAAGCCGACACTGGCGGACTGAAACCCACTTATCAGGTTACCGGGCTTAAAAATGTTATGCGTGAAGATAAGATTATTGAATATCACACAAGCCCTCATAGTTTACTCGCTGGTGCACCAGCGATCGAAAAAAACCAGTTCAAAGTAAAACGGGTTATTGAATAGCTATGGGCGCGCTTGAGCTACCGATTAGCGATATTGCCGCCAAAGTGCAAAGTGGCGAGCTTAGCGCCAAAGAGCTGGTTAAAGAAGCTATAAGTAACCTCGAAGCCGCCGCCGAATACGATGCCATCATTTCCTATACAAAAGGGCGAGCGCTAGAGGGGGCGGCCAAAATTGATTCTAAAGTTGCCGCAGGTGAAAAAATCGGCTCACTGGCCGGTGTACCGTTCGTGGCCAAGGATAATTTCCTGACGCTGGGTGGCAAAACCACGGCCGCCTCCAATATGTTAAAAGATTTCGAGGCTCCATATCAGGCAACAGCCATCGAACGGTTAGAAGCCGCCGGAGCCATTTGTGTAGCTAAAGCCAACCTCGATGCCTGGGCGCACGGCAGCAGTACCGAAAACAGCGACTTCTTTGTGACTAAAAACCCACACGATAAGACACGCGTGCCAGGCGGTAGCTCTGGCGGTTCGGCGGCAGTTGTAGCTCTGAAGTCAGTGCCTTTTGCCATCGGCACCGACACTGGCGGTTCAATCCGCCTGCCGGCCAGTTTTTGCGGTGTTGTCGGCTATAAACCGACGTATGGGCTGGTTTCGCGATCAGGTGTAGTAGCTATGGCCAGTAGTACCGACGTGATTGGCCCGCTGGCACGAACAGTTGATGACGCCGCTCTTGTGCTCGACGCAATGGCCGGAAAAGATGAACTCGATAGCACGACCATCGACCGAGACGAAAAAGGCTACCAACCAACTACCACCTACCACCTACCAACTACCAAGATTGGGGTTATTCGTGAATATATGAGTGAGGGTCTGGACACTGGTGTGAAACAATCCATTGAAGCTGCCATTGAAAAATTCAGACAAGCTGGAGCACAAGTTAACGAGGTCAGCCTGCCAAGCCTGCCATTGGCACTGGCGGTTTATTACATCGTCTGCCCGGCGGAGGTCAGTAGTAATTTGGCTCGTTATGACGGCCAGCGCTATGGCCACAGCAGTGCCGAAGCCAAGACCCTTGAAGACAGCTACTTCCTTAGCCGCGAAGAGGGTTTTGGTGCCGAAGCCAAGCGGCGGATTATGATTGGCGCCTACGTCCTATCAAGCGGCTACTACGAGGCTTATTACAAAAAGGCTCAAACAGTACGCACCAAAATTATTAACGAGTTTAAAGAGGCATTTGAGCGGTTTGATTTCTTGGTTGGACCGACTGCTCCAAATACAGCCTTTAAAATCGGCGAGCGAACAGACGACCCCCTCAAGATGTACCTTAGCGACGTAATGACCGTGGCCGCCAATATTTCCGGCAACCCGGCAATCAGCCTGCCCGTCGGCGAAGCCGATGGGTTGCCAATCGGCCTGCAGATAATCGCGCCGCAAAAGGCCGACCGGACACTGCTGTCAATCTCGAAGGCAATTGAGGAGCTAAAATGACAACCGCTTTCCTTATCGGCGCCATCGTTTTTGGAATAGCGGTGCTGATTTTACTTAGCCGTTTTGGCCGACGCCTCGTTCAGCCGGTCAACCGCCGATATTTTGAAAAAAGATGGGCCGAGCTGCTGACTCGAGTTAAAACTTCAGAGGGCATGGCGCTAGCAGTTATTGATGCCGATAAATTGCTCGACGAGGCTCTGAAGAGAAAAGGCTACAAAGGTAAGACAATGGGCGAACGCCTGGTGGCTGCCCAACGGGCTCTAAGCAACAATGACGGAATTTGGTACGCCCACAAACTGCGTAATCGTTTGGTACACGAACCTAGTGTCCGGCTACGTAAGAACGATGCCAAGAACGCCTTGGCTGGCATCAAACAAGGTTTGCAAGATTTGGGAGCCCTATAATGCAAACTTCAAACTTCAAACTTATAAGTTCAAATAAACTGCAAATATCAAATTATAATGCTTTGAATTTTGGTTTTTGGTTTTTGAGTTTTGGAGGAATATATGAGTAGAAACGAATATATTCCGACAATAGGGATTGAAACCCATGTACAGCTCAAAACCAAGACTAAGCTGTTTGCAGCGGTCGGCAACGATGCCAGAAACGCCCCTCCCAATAGCTTAATAAGCCATATCTGTGTCGGTATGCCCGGCGCACTGCCGGTTCTGAATCGGGAGGCAGTAAATATTTCTGTTCGTGCGGCCTTTGCGCTCGGCGCCGAACCGGAAAAATTCTCTAAGTTTGAGCGTAAGCACTACTTCTATCCGGATTTACCTAAAGGCTACCAGATAACGCAGTACGAAGATCCAATAATCGTCGGCGGGCAAGTTGAAATAAACATTGACGGTCAAAGGAGGAGCATCGGAATCGAGCGCGCCAATTTGGAAGAAGATGCCGGTAAAAATACGCACCCTCCCGGCGCCGATTATTCGCTAGTTGACCTCAACCGCGCCGGAACACCATTGTTGGAGATTGTCAGTAAACCCGACATTTACTCGCCGGCCGAAGCCAAAGCCTATGCGCGGGAGCTCTATTTACTGATGAAATATGCCGATGTGACTGACGGCGATTTGTATCACGGGCATATGCGGTTTGATTTGAACATTAGCCTCAGCCCCGACCCGAACCAGCTAGGTACTAGGAGTGAAGTCAAAAACCTAAACAGCTTTCGCAGTGTCGAAGCAGCGGTTGCATACGAAATCAAGCGGCAGACCGAGCTGTTGAAAAAAGGCGGCAAGGTCGTACAAGAAACACGAGGTTGGGATGAGGCCAAACAGAAAACCTTTGCCCAGCGCACTAAAGAGGAGGCCGAAGATTACCGTTATATGCCAGAGCCCGATGTGCCTCCGGTGGAGTTAGGCGAAACTTATCTGGAAAGTATAAAGAAAAGTTTGCCCGAGCTACCGGGAGAGATTCGTACAAAGCTCCGCAAGCTCGATATCAGTCCGCAGGTTATAGAGGATATCCTGGACCGTGCACCGATTATTAAGCCGGTTTTGGATGTATTGAAGGCTGCCGGCCCAACAGACGCCCGGCGGGCAGCTTTTTGGCTGATTCAAACCGAACCGCCCGATGAACAAATGGCTGGCGCCGTTGAGCCCGAAATTGACTCAGAGCGATTGATAGCGCTTTCCGAGATGGTGGACGCCGGCGAGCTCAGCTCAACGGCGGCCAAAAGCGTTTTTGAGCAACTCGTGATCACAACTGATGACCCCCGGACGATCGCAGAAAAACTTAATTTGCTACAAGTTTCAGACACCGCCAAGCTAGAAGAGATAGTTTCAGAGGTAATCGCCGAAAACCCGAAGGTCATTGAAGATATCAAAGCCGGCCAAACCAAGGCCATCGCCTTCTTGGTCGGACAGGCTATGGTTAAGACCCAAGGCCAGATCAACCCGGCGCTGGCCCAGGAAATTATTAAGAAGCGCTTGGCTGCGAAATAATAGTTTTGGTTGCAACGCCAGTTAAGTAACGCGTATACTGCCAATAATGGAAGCAGCGGCCCAAGTTTTATTAATCATTGTTAGTGCAATATTGGCTGTATTTCTATTATTATTAAGTATTACGCTGATATTTTTCATCAAATTTTTGCGTAAGGCCGATGATGTGGCCAACAGTGTAGAGTCGGCAGCGGCCGCTTTTCGTAGAAGCGCAGCCGCCATGCCATGGATAAGGTTAATAACCAATATAATAGCGCGTACGCGCGGTAGAAAGGGTTAATATATGCAAAACTCTAACATCAACGTTCAAACTTCAAAACATTTGAATTTTGGTAATTGTATTTTGAATTTTAAGCGACTGAAAGGAGCGTATTATGGTTAAGGATCAACACACGGGGAGAAAGATCGCCGTCGGCGCTTTGCTCGCCGGGGCCTTCGGTTACTTAGCGGGGATTTTAACTGCACCCAAAAGTGGCAAAAAAACACGCGAAGATATTGTTGAGAAAGCCTCGGAATTAAAAGAAGAGGGCGTGGACCAATTGCAGGATTTACGTGACGAGCTCGACGAACTTATCAAAGACGCCAAGGACAAGACCGTCGCTCTAAGCGCCAAGGCGCGTGAGGAGTTTAACGAGGCTGTGGTATCAGCCAAAGACGCTAAAAACAAGGCTGGAATCGTTCTGAAAGCTTTTAAAGCCGGTGAAGCTGAGGACCCGGGTTTGAATAAGGCCATCAAGCAGGCCAAACAAGCTAAAAATAATCTAAGCAAGTATTTTAAAAGCTAGCAACTAGCAAGTAGGAATTAGCTGTAGTATTAAAAACTAATTTCTAGTTCCTAATTCCTAGTTTCGTATAATTATGGTAATGGCCAACGCGGGGGTAAGACTTAAACCGAGTGATTTTGTTCACTTACATAATCATACGCAGTACTCACTGCTGGATGGTCTGACCAAAGTTCCGGCGCTTATGGAAAGGGTTACCGAACTCGGGATGGGCTCAATAGCCATGACCGACCATGGACTAATGAGTGGTGCCGTAGAGTTTTATAAGGCCGCCAAAGAAAAAGGCGTTAAACCGATAATCGGCATGGAGGCCTACGTGGCTCCGCGCTCACACAAAGATAAAGATCCGGCTTACGACCGTGCCGCTTACCACCTGACTATGTTGGTGATTAACAACACCGGGTATCAGAATCTAATGCGCCTCTCATCAATCGCCAACCTGCAAGGTTTTTACTACCGCCCAAGAATAGACCGCGAAAAAATCAAAAAGTATAACCAAGGAATAATCGTGCTTTCCGGCTGTATGCAGGGCGAGGTCGGTGATGCTTTACGATCCGGCCAATATGAGCAAGCCAAAAAGGCGGCCGCTTGGTATAAGGATGTCTTTGGCGACCGCTATTACCTTGAGCTTCAGGATCACGGCCACGCCGAGCACCCCAGCGTTTGGGACGAACAAGGTAAGGTGAACGAGCAGCTTCTACGACTCAGCCACGAGCTCGATATACCAGCGGTCGTGACTTGCGATTCACACTATTTGCTCCGCGAAGATCAGGAAGCACACGAGGTCCTGCTTTGTATCCAAACCGGCGCATTCTTGGATGACTCAGATCGGATGAGCCTTAAAGATTTCGAGCTGCATGTGGCTGACCCTAAAGACATTATTAAAAGATGGGCTAAACAGCACCCCGAGCTGATATTAAATACCAAAGACATCGCCGAACGATGTAACATCATGCTCGAGCTTGATAAAATCCTGATTCCTAAGTTCCCGACACCTAAAGGTGAAACTGAGCACAGCTTGTTGGAAAAAGAAGTTTGGCAGGGCTTAGCCTGGCGCTACGGCGATATCTCAAGAACAAAGGCCGCTCAGCTATCTATAACCGAAGCAAAAAAACAACTGACGGCTGAGGTAATCGAGAGGGCGAAATACGAGCTGGAAGTGGTGAACAATATGGGCTTTAACGGCTACTTCTTGATAGTGGCTGATTTCATCAACTGGGGTAAAGATCAGGGCATTGTTTTCGGACCGGGCCGGGGCAGTGCCGCCAGCTCGATAATGGCCTACGGCCTGCGTATTACGGAAATCGAGCCCTTAAGGTATGATTTACTCTTTGAACGGTTCCTGAACCCGGACCGCATCAGTATGCCGGATATGGATATCGACATCCAAGATAATCGGCGCGATGAAGTCATAAACTATTGCATTGAAAAATACGGCCGTGACCGCGTAGCCAATATCGTGACTTTTGGCCAGATGGCTGCCCGCAACTCTGTACGTGATGTCGCGCGCGTGCTGAGGGTGCCATATGCCGAGGCTGATAGGCTAGCTAAAATGATTCCACAGCCGGTGCAGGGCAGGCACACCCAGCTGGCAACACATCTTCAACAAGTGCCGGACTTAAAGAGGGAATACAACGAGAACGAGAAGTCGCGCCAGGTTTTTGACTTGGCTATGAGACTAGAAGGTACCATCCGCAGCCACGGCGTGCATGCCGCCGGCGTGGTAATTGCGCCGGATGAAATTGTCAAATTCGTGCCGCTTGAAGTGGCCCAGAGCGGCGCGGTTGCCACCCAATACCAAGGCACGACAATAGAAAATGACATCGGCATCTTAAAGATTGATTTTCTCGGTTTATCGAACCTGACTATCATCAAGAACGCCTTGCGGATTGTCAGAAAAGTCTATGGCAAAAACATCGATATAGCTGATATCCCGCTCGATGATAAGAAGACGTTTGAACTGCTGCAGAAGGGCGAGACGACCGGCGTTTTTCAGCTTGAATCAGCTGGTATGAAGCGCTACTTAAAACAGCTTAAGCCAACGGTTTTCGACGACATCATTGCCATGGTGGCGCTGTACCGTCCCGGGCCAATGCAGTGGATAGAAGATTTCATTGCCCGCAAACACGGTCTGCGCAATATCGAATACCTGCACCCGGTGATGAAATCGGCACTAGAAAACACTTACGGCGTGATTGTCTACCAAGAGCAAGTGATGCAGATTTCCAAAGAGATGTGCGGTTTTAGCGGCGGCCAGGCCGACACGTTGCGTAAAGCCATTGGTAAGAAAAACCCGATCGTTATGGCCAAACTCAAAAAGGACTTCATAGAGGGCGCGGTTAAAACTGTCGGTGCCGATCGCAAATTGATGGAGCGCTTTTGGCGCCAGCTGGAAGAGTTTGCGGCCTATTGCTTTAACAAAGTGCACTCAGCTTGCTACGGCTTGATTGCCTACCAAACGGCCTACCTCAAGGCTCATTATCCGGCGGCCTTTATGGCAGCGCTGATGACCAGTGATTATGACAATATCGACCGCTTGGCAATTGAAATTACCGAATGCAAGCATATGGGGATTGAGGTTCTACCGCCGGATATCAACCAGTCCTTCCACGAGTTCGCCGTCGTCCCCAGTAAAAATGAAATACGTTTTGGGCTTGATGCCATTAAAAACGTCGGCCAAGGTGCGGTCGAAGAAATCCTCCAAGCACGCGAGAAACTGGGCGGACAGTTTAAATCTATCGAAGACTTCTGCAAGAGCGTTAACGTCCATATTGTCAACCGTAAAGCGCTGGAAAGCCTTATTAAATCGGGTGCCTTTGACTCGCTTGGAGACCGCAGCCGGCTGCTTAATAACGTCGAAAATATCCTGAGTTTGGCCCAGCGGTTGCAAAAAGAGACCATTAGCGGGCAGGTCGATTTGTTTGGCGGCGGCGGCGATGACTCGGCAACCTCGCTCAAAATGCGCTGGGACGAAGAAGTGGTGCCTTATTCACAGAGTATCCAGCTATCTTGGGAGCGTGAGCTACTGGGGTTGTATTTAAGCCGCCATCCGCTGGAAGATTATGAAAAATTACTGAGTGAACAGGCTAAACAAATCGGCAGTCTGAGCGCTGAGATGGACGGACGCGAGGTAGTGGTCGGCGGTTCGGTAACCGCTGCTCGCGAAATTACCACCAAGAACGGTTCAAAGATGGCCTTCGCCAAGGTGGTTGATTTAAGCGGTGAAATCGAGCTGATAATCTTTCCAAAACTATACGAGACTCAGCCTGAATTATGGATCCGGGATAACGTCGTTTTGGCCAAAGGTCGTCTGACTACGCGAGATCGGAACGATTCAGAAACCGATGACTGGAAGGTCATTGTAGATCAAGCTAGGCTTTTGACCCCAGAAGATATTGGTAAAACACAGCAGGCCTTCAACCATAAAACCGGCGAGTTTGGTAACAGTGGCAGCTTAAAGCAACGGCTGTTTATTAGGCTGGAAAACAGCTCTGACCAACCGTTACTTATGAGCCTAAAAGACAAGCTTGATAGTTTTCGCGGTGATACCGAGGTTGTAATCGTAACCGGTAATCTTGAAACGAAACAGGTTATTAAACTGCCTCAGACAATCAGTGTCAACGAGGAAAGCTTAAGGGCTTTGGCGGCCATCTTCGGCTCCACAAACATAGTAGTAAAATAACCCTATTGAATAAATCCGGCTGTCTGCGTTAGGAGATAGGACAACGCCGCGATAATCAACAGGCCCAAATCCAAAAGCGGGTGCCTGATGGCAAACCTTTCACTTTTAATTAGAGCCCGCCGGACAGCCAAGACGTGGCGGCTTAGCCAAATGACAATCGCCGCTGCCGCGCCTAACAGCGCGAAAGTTGTGGCGAATTTAGCTATTGGGAAATTAGCCAGCACCAGCTGGGCTCTGGATGAAGTACCGGCCAATTCGTCCGTGCTGATGGTAGATTCCGTATTGGGCGGCGACACCGGAGCCTTAGTTTCGGCTGGCGCCGGGGTTGGTTCAGTTTCTTCTACCGGCTTCGCCGTCGGGGCTGGAGTGGCAGTTTTGGTCGGTGCTGGCGCCGGCGCAGGAGTAGTCTTGGTGGAAGTCTGCGCCGACAATACTTGCGGTTTGCCATAAAAAGCCACCACGATTGTCATTGGACCGCCGCCGGCCGAAGTGTAGTCAGGGTTATTAGCCCAGCCGAAACCGACTTCAGAAAATGCGCTATCAAGCAGGTTGTCGCGGTGAGGCGCCGACCCCATCCAGCCGTTAACGGTCGATTGCTCGCTGCTAAAACCGGCGGCTAAGTTCTCACCCAGCTTTTGATAGCCGTAGCCCTGAGCCGTAACGAACGTCCAGGGCGGGTTACCCTCAGGTGTATTGTGGCTCCAATAATTACGCGTGGCCATATCATTGGCTTTAGCCTGGGCGGCAGCCGCCAACTTGCTGTTAGTCTTAAGTGCCGCCACGCCGTTTTGTGACCTGGAGCTGTTGGTGCTACTAAGCAGCCCACTACTGCTCATACTGGTGGCGTATGCCAGGACCCGGCCACCTTGCTGGTGGATAAGGGCCGAAAAAGCCCCGGCCTGGGAACTCATAGACAGCAGAACACCGATTATCAATATCACCGGTATATATGGCCAGTAGACTTTTTTGAAAGCTCTATCGCTTATCCCTCTTGGTTTTTGCGGGTGTCTGTGACCAGTTTTTCTAGAAGCCGTTTTTATTTTGGCGGTCATCCAGCTTATGATTATAACTTATACCATCGTAAATGGTAAAGCGCTACGGCTGACGCTATTGACACATTAAATGATTCTTTTCCACCCAGCATCGGGATTGCCAGATGGATGTCTACTGCTTTTAATAAATCGGGCTTGATACCTCCAATCTCACTGCCGACAATCAATGCAATATCGTCCTTGGTCTTAAACTCCGGCAATCTTAACGCCCGGCCGGTCTGCTCCAGCGCCGCCAATAAGTAGCCTTCTTTCTTAAGCTTGGGTATGAGCTCAAAAATATCAGCTTGGTGTCGCCATCTAAAGGTCTTTTCTGCTCCTAAGGCGGTCTTGGCAATCTGTTCTGTCGCCCGTTTGGCAATGTGCGGCAGGCGTTTGTCGTTAACCATTGCCGGGTAAGGCGTGTACCCGGATAGGTAAACGCAATTCACACCAAAGCCGTCGGCGCTACGCAAAATCGAGCCGACATTATGGGCCGAACGTACATCATGCACTACCAGAACTAGTCGCCTTTTGTTCACGGTGTCACTATAGCGCAATCACCGCTCGCACAGATAGCGTTCATGCTTTATACTGATTCTAAGTATGCCCGGTAGTGAGCTTTCGAGATTATTCAACTTTAGCTTGAAAATACAGCTCGTCTTGTTAACTGCCTGTAAGTGTAACCCTTTCAAGGATATGATGGCATCGATGTTGAATAATAATTGCTCGCCAAGGACGAGCTGACTCGAAAGTCTACTACCGGGCATGAATCAGGGTGGGCGCCGAGACGAAGAAACAATGACCCAGCGCCGGGCGCAGGTCCTCGGCTTAAACTACATCGACACTTCGCAACTGCAAAAACAACTTTATAAAACCATCCTGACGGCACCAGAACTCTACGCTTTGCGGGGAGTGCCTTTAACCGCTGATGAACACAACATCCACTTCGGCAT
Organism: Saccharimonadales bacterium (SeqCode); assembly: GCA_040879175.1. Lineage (GTDB taxonomy): Bacteria > Patescibacteriota > Saccharimonadia > Saccharimonadales > UBA10212 > 2-01-FULL-49-22. Next base: position 8,375 of record JBBDKW010000001.1, on the reverse strand, counting down.
AACCACTACTACGCCGCAACAGACGATAAACCGTCTCAAAGCCCGGTTCACCGACCATATCACCAAATTCTCGCTTATTTCGGACGCCGGCTTCCGCGAATATATGCAGCTTTATGACCCACCGAAACAGGTGGAGTATCACGACATAACCCTTTCCGAAACCGAAAAACAGAATATTATCGGTACAGTTAGTAAGACCCTCGAAGAGGTTCGCCCGGACGATATGCTGGCATACCTCGTCCAACAGGCATACAAACTCAAAGCCAGCGACATCCACCTCGAGACTCAACGGGAAAATGTCCGCGTGCGCTTTAGGATTGACGGCGTGCTTCACCCTATCGCCTACGTTAGCCACGAAAAATACGGCCACTTAACCGCCGCCATCGCCAGCGCTGCCAATGTCTCGACCAGCGCCGAAGACGCCCAGCAGGGGCACATCAGCCGGCAATATAAGATGGCCACCGGCGAAGAAGTGACACTTAACTTGCGTGTCGAGACCGTGCCAACCGTTTACGGTATGGACATAGTGATGCGCCTCTTCAACCTCAAACTCGAACTATTCAAACTCGAAAACCTCTCTTTGAGCCCGCCGGAAATGGCTGCCGTACAAGATATCATCAAGCGGCCGACGGGAATGGTAATCGTTGTCGGACCGACAGGCTCGGGTAAAACTACTACGCTTTACTCGATTCTCAACACGCTTAACACGCCGGAACGCAAGATAATTACACTTGAGGATCCGGTTGAGTACAATATGCCTGGCGTCGTACAAATACCTGTACGCGGCTCGCTGGCGACCGAGAGTTTTGCCGAGAAACTGCGGGCTGTGCTTAGGCTCGACCCCGATGTAGTGATGGTGGGCGAAATCCGCGATAAAGACACCGCTAAAACGGCGCTTCAAGGCGCTTTGACCGGCCATTTGGTATTAACCACCTTCCACGCCAGCAGCGCGGCCGCAGCCTTAAGCAGAATGCTTGATATGGTTGGCATCAATCCGCTATTTGCCAGCGCTATGCGCCTGGTTATGGCCCAGAGACTGGTGAGACGACTCGATGATTCCACTAAGCAGCCTTACCAACCCGACGAGGCTCTAAAAAAGCAGCTACAAATTGTCATAGACAAACTACCGCCTCAAGTACAAAAGCCCAATCTCGAGGGACTAACACTCTACAAGGCCGGTAGCTCGGCTTCTAATCCGTTTGGCTACAGCGGTCAGCTGCCCATCCGCGAACAGCTATTAATGACACCCAGAGTTCAAGAACTGTTGCGCCGGCCGCCGAACGAGGTAACGACTGAAATACTCGAAGCCCAAGCCATCAGAGACGGTATGCAGACAATGGAACAAGACGGTGTGTTGAAAGCACTTGCCGGCTTGACGACTATCGAAGAAGTCTATAGGGTTGTCGGTTAAAGGGTTATAGTGTAAAATTCATTGGTCTTATGGATAGTGTTATTGCCAAAATCGAGGCTCAGTACAAGAAAAAAGCCGTTGTCGATGTGCGCAGCGGTGATACGGTTAAAGTCTCGCAAAAAATCCGCGAGCGCGGCAAAGAACGTATCCAGGTCTTTGAAGGGCTAGTTATTAGAACTTCGCGCAAAAACAGCCACACCTCAAACTTTACCGTTCGGCGGATTGCCAGCGGCATTGGCGTGGAAAAGACCTTTTTTATCCACTCGCCGAATGTTTTAAAGGTCGAGGTTACCAAGCGCTCAAAGGTCCGCCGCAACTATTTGACTTATATGCGTCAGCTGACAGGCAAGAGCGCCCGCCTGATGGGTGTAGATTTTGATAAAGAGAAGGTCAACATTATTCACGATGAAGAAGCCGAAGCAGAGGCTGAAAAGCTGAAGGAAGAGGCCGAAAAGGCCCACGAGGAGAAAGAAAAGAAACAGGCCGAAAAACGGGCCAAAGAGGAAGTAAAAGCCGAAGAGGCGCTGGCCGAACACGAAAAGAAGCTCGCCACCGAAAATCCTCAGGACGAATCGAAAAGCTAGATTGAATCTGCAAACGACGGCTGCCGCGCCGCAACAACGACAAGCGGCCTCACCCTTTGTATCTTAAGGAGGAGCTTCGGCAAAGTTGCGGCTTAATTCGACATCCATCTACCAAATTCATCTGTTTTCTCAAGTCCTTCAGATTTTTGTGGCTCGCTTGAATTTGCGACAGCCTAGATTCTTGATTCAAAATTCTATATTCTAAATCTTATGGTTGGGGTAGATGAGGTTGGGAGAGGGTGTTTGGCCGGACCAATCTTGGTAGTCGCAGCCCGTGCTAAATCGCAATTGCCTGATGGGCTCAAGGACTCAAAGCTTTTAACTAGGACGAAGCGAGAGACTATCTACCAACTACTAACTACCAACTGCCAATTTGGCGAAGGCTGGGTGAAAGCGGTCGAGATAGACCGGTTCGGGTTAGCTAAAGCTCTGCGCCTCGGGATAAAAAGGGCCCTTCGCGGCATTAAGGCGCAGATAGATGAAGAAATTATTATGGACGGCAATGTAAACTACATACCTAAAAAGTTTAGAAACGCCAGTTGTTTGGTTAATGCCGACAATCTAGTGCCAATCGTTTCGGCGGCCAGTATTTACGCCAAAGTTACACGAGATAGCTTTATGACTGAGCTGGCTAAAAGGCATCCATCCTATAAATTCGAGAAGCACGTTGGCTACGGAACGGTAGAGCATAGGGAAGCGATCAATTCTTTCGGTGTAATTAGGTTTGTACACAGAACGTCCTACGCACCAATCTCTAAGTTAATTAACCAATTCGGATGAGAACGACCGCCACCGGCCACAATGCCGAGGCTGCGGTGGCGAGCTATTTAGCGAGTAATGGATTCAAAATTTTAGGAAGGAACTGGCGGACACGCTGGTGTGAGATCGACATTATCGCGAATAACAATAAAATAATCTATTTTATTGAGGTAAAATACCGGCTTAGTGAATTGCACGGCTCGGGTTTTGAGTACATTACTTCGCACAAACTGAATCAAATAAAGTTTGCCGCTCGCTTTTGGAATGCCCAAAATAATTGGGACGGTGACTATCGCATTATTGCCGCCGAAGTCTCGGGACTGGATTACGCGATTATCGAATTGGTTGAGATCGACTAGAGTATAATCTATCTAATGAGTTATCAGCCGAGCGCCAAAATCCTTGAGAAGTATGCTAAAGTTTTAGTCAACTATGCCTTGGGCGGGGGTAAAGGTCTCAAAAAAGGAGATGTCGTTTTTTTGCAATCACCGCTTTCAGCCTTGCCGTTTTATAGGAGTTTAAGAAAAGTTATTCTCGACAGCGGTGGATTGATCATTAGTAATCTAAGCGACGATATGAGCGGTGCAGCCAAGTATTTTTACGATAACGCGAGCCATGAACAGTTGACAGCCTTTCTTGATAAATATTATCGGGGCCTAGTAGCACAGGTTGATCATCGTATAGCGGTGATTGCCGACCACGACGTTCATGAACTAGATAAAGTCGATCCCAAAAAAATAATGCTTGTTCAAAAGACTACCAAACCCTTGATGGATTGGTTCCGCGCAAAAGAGAATCAGGGTAAATATAGCTGGACATTAGGCCTGTACGGTACCTCGAGTATGGCTAAAAAAGCCGAGTTATCTCTGGAAGAATACTGGCAGCAGATAATTAAAGCAACTTACTTGGATTATAAAGACCCAATAACCAGATGGCGGAAAATCTCAAGCGAGGTTGAAAGAGTCGCTGAAAAACTATCTGATTTGAAAATTAAGAATCTGCGCATTAAAGGTAAGGATGTCGATCTTAAAATAACTGTTGGTGAAAAACGTCGTTGGCTGGGTGGCGGAGGCCGTAATATCCCAAGCTTTGAGGTATTTACATCACCGGACTGGCGCGGAACAGAAGGTTGGATACGTTTTAACCAGCCGCTTTATTACTATGGTCCCAAAGTCGAAGGAATTGAGCTGCATTTTGAAGGAGGGCGAGTTGTTAAGTATTCTGCTACAAAAAACAAAGAACTGCTAAGGGCCATGCTAGAAGCTGATGGATCAGCAGCGCAGGTTGGGGAATTCTCTCTTACAGATAAACGACTGTCCAGAATTACAAAAATAATGGCAGAAACGTTATTCGACGAGAATATAGGCGGGCCTTTCGGCAACACTCATATCGCACTCGGCGAGGCGTATCACGATACATACAGCGGTGATGTTACAAAGCTAGATAAAAACCTGTTTGCCAAACTAGGCTATAACAGCTCAAGTATCCACGTTGATATGATTTCCACCACCGACCGCGCCGTCACTGCAACTTTGGAAAACGGTAAACAGCTAGTTATTTACAACAAAGGCCAATTCACCATATAGCTTGATTTATCAGCCTTAAGGCGTATAATCAGAGTAGTTATCCGGCCGACAGGTCGGATTTTCGCTTTTAACGACCATTAAAACATTGCAGCATTACCCATTGATCATTCACTGAATATTGATCATTGAGCATTAAACATTGTTTTCGACTGAAAGGAGAAAACTTATGGAGATGGATTTTAAACAATTAGGACAAGCTATCAAAGTTATAGCTGAAGAGAAGAATTTGCCGGAAGAACAAGTGCAGGATATTGTGCAGCAAGCACTGGCTGCGGCTTGGCGGCGTGATTATGGCGACCGCGAGCAGGAAGTCCGAGCGACTATGAACTTAAACACCGGCGAAGTGACGGTCTACCTTAGTAAAGAGGTTGTAGAGACTGTCGAGGACCCCAATATGCAGATTAGTTTGCCGGAGGCCCAAGCTATTCGTAAAAATGCCAAGGTCGGCGAGAGTGTTGAGATCATTCAAAACGTTAAAGAATTTGGTCGCGTCGCCGCCCAAACAGCCAAGCAGGTCATCCTGCAGCGTTTGCGTGAGGCCGAGCGCGAAATCGTTTTGAGCGAGTTCGAAGATAAGGTGGGCACTGTAGTCAACGGCATAGTCAGTCGTGTGGAAGGCCGCCTGGTGCGAATTGAGCTCGGCCGCGGGCAGGGAATTATGCCGGTGAGTGAGCAGATCCAGGGCGAGCATTACCACCCCAGCCAGCGACTGAAGTTTTATCTAAAAGAAGTTGAGAAAAGCACGCGCGGCCCGCAGCTGATTGTTAGTCGTGGGGCTAAAGGGTTTATCGAGCAACTTTTCCGCGCTGAGGTGCCGGAGATGGGGGGTAACGCCGTAGAAATCAAAGCCATTGCCCGCGAAGCCGGCATCCGTTCAAAGATAGCCGTCTCCAGTAACGTGCAGGGGATTGACCCGGTTGGTACATTCGTTGGCGGACACGGCACGCGCATCAACGCCGTACGTGATGAAATTGGCAGCCAGGAAATGATAGACATCGTGGTATGGAATGAAGATACGCCGACGTTTGTAGCCAATGCCATGAAGCCGGCCAACGTTACGCGTGTGGAAATTGATGAGAAAAGCAAAAAAGCTACGGTGATTGTGCCCGAGGACCAGTTAAGCGTGGCCATCGGAAAGGCCGGGCAAAATGTCCGCTTGGCCGGCAAACTTACTGGTTATGAGCTGGATGTCGAGGCCGAGAAAGCAAAAGGCGCCGAAAAGCCTGCCGAGGCAGACTTGCCCTCCGAAGCTTCAGCGAAGGAGGGAGAAGCTCAGCCAGGCGTTGAATCCAAACAAGTTGTCCAAAAACTTAAAAAGAAATCAGACCTCGAGAATTCATTGCTTGAAGCCATCGAAGAGCACGGCTTACCCAGCGAATTTAAAGAGAAACCTGAAACAAAAAAGGAGAAGTAGCAAATCATCATTGGCACTCTGGGTTGACGAGTGCCAATTTGTGATATAATTTTATATAACGGTTTTTTTGTGAAAGCCGTTACAGTAAAGCTTAAGATTAGGGGGTTAAATTACAACCGATGATACCTAATTCACCTGACTTCCAAGAATTTTTGTCACATCTTACCAACAACGCGCTGCATAGCTTGAAGCATGCGGATGCCATTGCTCGGGCATCGGGTAGTGCCTACATAGGCACCGAGCATCTTTTGCTCGGCGTGTTGGCCCAAGAAGGTTCAATGGGCTCCAAGGTTTTGGAGGGCGTCGGCGTCAATCTTGACAGAGCCCGACTGGCGTTGAACCTGACGCCAAAAACCTTAGTTATAAACATGGGTGGTAAGGGACTGTCCGAAACCGCCAAACTGACGCTGAAGATGGCCTGGGAAATCGCCCAGGAATTCAACCAGGATTACTGCGGCACCGAGCACGTCTTATACAGCATCTTGAGCCAAAAGAATGCCCGAGCCACCACGCTGTTGCGCGATATGGGGGTTGATATCGACAGGCTATCAGGCGAAGTTGAACAGTTTCTTAACCGGCAGCAATACGAAGATGGCAGAACATCTACCGGCGCCCGACGAAGGGGTAAAAGCGGCCGCAAAACTACGCTGGAATTTTTCGGTACCGATATGACCGATTTGGCACGCAAGGACAAGTTGGACCCGGTGGTCGGCCGCGAGGCACAAATCCGCCGGGTGATTACCATTTTGAACCGCCGCACCAAGAACAACCCGGTGTTAATCGGCGAGCCCGGCGTCGGTAAGACCGCCATTGTTGAGGGCATCGCCCAGCGCATCGTTAGCGAAGAAGTGCCGGACAGCCTATTAAATAAGCGGATTATTACTTTAGATTTGGCCGGTATGATTGCCGGAACCAAGTACCGCGGTGAGTTTGAAGACCGGCTTAAGAAAGTTATTGCCGAGTTGGAAGACGATAAAGACACCATTGTCTTTGTTGATGAGCTGCACTTGATTGTTGGCGCCGGTGCCGCCGAAGGTTCAATGGACGCCGGCAATATACTTAAGCCGAGCCTGGCGCGCGGCAAGATTCGCCTAATCGGTGCCACTACGACTGATGAATATACCCGCCATGTGGAAAAAGACGCGGCATTGGAACGCCGGTTTCAGCCGGTGCAGGTGCCGGAAGCCACACCGGCCGAGACACTGGCAATTCTTAAAGGCCTGCGCAAATACTACGAGGAATTCCACGGAGTTAAAGTTGACGATGAAGTACTAAATGACACGGTCCAATTCGCCCGCCGTTACATCAACGACCGCTATATGCCAGATAAGGCCATCGATTTACTAGATGAGACGGCGGCCTACCTGCGGGTTAACAAAGGCAAGACACCGCCCGAGCTCAGGCAACTGCAAAAAGAACTCAAACTGGTCAATGGCCGGATTGAAGACGCGGTCGATGCCGAAGATTACGAAAAGGCGGCCCGTGAAAAGCAGACCGCCAGCCAGCTCAGCGAAAAAATGAAGGAGTTGGAAGAAAACCACAAAACCGGCAAGCCGATTATTTTAACATCCGATGATGTGGCCGAAACTGTTTCACGTATGACCGGTGTACCGGTAACCAAAGTGATAAGAGCTGAGGCCAAGTATCTGGTTAATCTTGAGAAAAACTTGAGCAAATACATCATTGGCCAAGACGAAGCCGTGGCAACCGTGGCCCGCGCCGTGCGGCGTTCTCGCAGCGGTATCTCATCCGAAAAAAGACCGATTGGCTCATTTATTTTCCTCGGCCCGACCGGTGTCGGTAAGACCGAACTGGCTCGAGTACTGGCCCGCGAATTCTTTGGCTCTGATGAAACGTTGGTAAAAATCGATATGAGCGAATTTTCCGAGCATCACACGGTCGCCAGGCTGGTTGGCGCGCCGGCTGGATACATCGGTTATGACGATAGCGGACAGCTGACGGACAAAATCCGCCGCCAGCCATACAGCGTCGTGCTATTCGACGAAATTGAAAAAGCCCATCCGGAAGTCTTCAATATATTGCTGCAGATTTTAGAAGACGGCGTGCTAAGTGATGCCAAAGGCCGAAAAATCGACTTTACCAACACAATTATCATAATGACCAGCAACATTGGCGCCGAAAAGTTGCAAAAAGAAGCCAGTTTTGGCTTTTCGGCAATCAGCGCCGCCGACTTGGATAACCTGGATGAGCTGCACGATGCCAACAAAACCAAAGTGCTTGACGAGATAAAGAAAATGATGCGGCCGGAACTGCTAAACCGAATTGATAAGACAATCGTCTTCCGGGCGCTGACCAAAAAAGATGCATTGAAGATTCTGGACTTGCAGCTTGATGATTTACGCACCCGCCTGGTCAAGAAAGGCATAGGTCTGCAGGTGAACAAATCGGCTAAGGACTATCTGTTAGAAAAAGGCTACGACGCCCATAACGGTGCCCGTCCGATGCGCCGTTTGCTACAAGAAACCCTTGAGGACGCGATTGCTGCCGGCCTGCTGGAAGAATCATTCCATAAGGGCGATGTTGTTTCGGTGGTAGTTAAAAAGACGCAGAAGAGAAAAGAACCAGAGTTAGCTTATTCATCCAAGAACGAATAATCGCTC